>JAUUZB010000910.1 GCA_030590185.1 Deltaproteobacteria bacterium | reverse complement strand
GCCCTTCATCACTTCTGGCTTGATGAAGTCGACCGCCCAGACGCGGATCTCCGTACGGTCGATCGCCACGATCAACGTGCGATTGTCCTGCGACAGGGCGAGGGACGGAAGCTCGCTGATCCGGGCGGGGGCCACGGAGATCAGCTCCTCTGTCGCCCGCGTCTGGGTGTCGAGCACCACCACGCGTGCCTCCTCGGCAACCAGGAGCCGCCGGCTGTCCGCGGCCCAGACCGCCCAGCGGCCGGTCTCGGAGAGGACCTCGACCTCACCTCCGGTCGCCGCGAGCCGACCGACCTGCCGGCCGTTGGTGACGGCCAGCCACCGCCCATCCGGTGACCAGGCCGTGGCCAGCCAACCCTGCGCGAGCGCGGTGGTGGGCTCGGTTTGGGCGGTCCAGTCCCCGGCGGGATCCACGTTAAATAGTAGGCCAGCCGGGTCGGTCACGGCCCATCGCCCGTCCGTGGGCGAGCGCACCGGCTGGGATAGCCCCGATCCGGATGGGCCCATGGTCCGGTGGCTCCCCTTGCCGTCCGCGGCGACGTGGGAGAGTTGCAGCTTGCCCGACTTGCGCGTGACATGGACGACCCCAGCGCCGTCGCTGGTCCAACGGGGACCGCGTACAAACGGCACGCCCTGGGTCAAGCGGCGCCGCTGCTTGCCATCGGTTTGCGAGACGAACAGATCTTCGGGGTGTCCGAGGGCGGCATAGGTGATCTCCGCGCCGCTGGGGCTGAGATCGGGATAGGCGCACCGCCGCTTGCCCGCGGTGATCGCCTGGGGTTCGGCCTCGGCTTTGAGGCTCCCTGGGGCGAGGGGGATGGCGTGCAGGTGGACGTTCGGCGCAGCTAGGGCAACGGCCCAACCGAGCTTGCGGCTGGCCACCGACAGGTGGTGGATCGAGGTTTGGGCGGTGATCAACTCGATTTTTGTTCCTTCGCCAATGACGGCGCCCGTGGCGAGGTCGATCGGCAGGCTCAGGACGTGGGTCTCGTTCCCGGCCGGGCTGACGAAGGCGACGCGATCTGGGCCGCTCGCCCAACCGGGCGACCAGACGGGCGCGGCGTGGATCCTGGTTGGCTCGCCGCCGGTGGCGCGAATCAAAAACAGGCCACCCTCGCCGTGACGCTGGTCGACGAACGCGATCCAACCGCCATCCCGGGACCAGGCGGGCATGACCGCATCACGGCCCTCGACCAGGGGGCGGCGCTTGCCGCTCGCGACCTCCACCACCCAGAGCTCGCCGTTGGTGAGCTGGGGGTCGCTGGGGTTGACCACCGGCCGGGTCGAGAAGGCGAGGCTCGCACCATCCGGGGACCAGGTGGGTGCGAAGCCTTTGCCAAGGGTTTGCGTCGCTGTCTCCTCCCGTTTCGCGACCGTCATGACCCGGAGTTGGCCGTTGGTCACGAACGCGATCTGCTTTCCATCCTGGGACCATGCCGGGTCCGTGGCGGGTTCTGGCACGGACCCGGTGAGGTTGACCGGCTCGAGGGTGTCTGCCGCGTCGGCGTCGTGGGCGCTGGCTCGCACCCGGACGAAGAGATCGTCTCCATCAACATAGGCGACCTGCGCGGCCTCCGGGGAGATCGCCGGCTGGCTCTGGCGCCCGGGCCCCTGGGTCAGCTGTTCGAGCTTGGCCTCGAGCGGCGCGCGGCGTGGCGCCCGATTGCTGCGCACCACGACGACGATGATGATGGTGGGCAGGATGACCACCGGCAGGGCGATCGTCAGGCCCCAACGGAGGATCTGGGTATTGCGGCTGGGTTCGGCCATGGCTGACCTCTATATATATGAGCAACCTCGCTTCCAACTCTGCGATGATCGGGGTAGACGACCCGAACGACGAGCCGACCATGAGCGCCGCCACCAACGTCACGACCCGAGAGTTCTTTGAGAGCTACATCCCGGCCGCGGTTGAGCTGCACGACGAGATGGCCGCTACCATCCTGCGCGGCAGCACCTGTTTCATCGTGCACGGGGAGGGTGGCTGGACCCTGCGCTGCGCCCGCGGGCAGGTCGAGGTCTCGGAGGAGATCGACCTGGACGCCGACCTAGTGATCGCCTTCGGCCCCGAGAGCTTTGCGGCGTTCAAGGCCGGCCGCGGCTTGGACCCCGACGCCGAGGATCCGGTCTGCATGGGCGAGCCGGCGCTGCTCGTCAGCCTCGGTCGCGTGCTCTCCCCGCCCCAACAGGGCGCCCTCAGCGCGCAGCTCGCTTTTCGAGAAGTCCCCTGACAACCCGCGTCACTATCTGGTAGAGAAACCTGGCCCCGCACTCTGGCCGGTGGCCGACTAACCCTGGAGGAATAGAATGTCCCGCATCGCCTACGCTACCCCGATGGCCGCCTACGACCACATCGCTGACCTGCTCAAGAACCAGGGCGGCAAGGATGGCGTCGTCTCCCGTGACGACGCCAAGGCGCTCGTCAAGAGCCTACGCAAGGAAGGCCGCGGCACCGAGGCGATGGTCGCTTCGAATCTCTTCAAGATGATCGACGCCCAGGACAACAAGAAGGGCGCCCGGGTCACCGGCTTCGACCTGACAATCTCGCGCAAGTTCGTCGAGAAGAAGATGCTGCAGGGCTACGACCTCAACAACAACGGCTGGTCCAAGGCCGAAATCGGCAAGATGTCCCCCACCGCCCGCGGCATGATCGAGCTCGGCAAAACCCTCGAGATCAAGGCCCGCGGCCGCATCTCCTACGCCACACCGGAGCGGGGCATGGCCCACGTCGCCGCGTTGATCAACAGCGCCGGCGGCGACGACAAGGTCATCAGCCGCGACGACATCAAGAAGCTCGGCAAGCAGCTCTACAAGCAAGGCCGCGGCACCGAGGAGCTGGCGCTCAACTTCTTCTTCCGTTTCGTCGATCACCGCGACTACAAAGTCGGCGCGCGGGTCACGGCCAAGGACGTGGGCAAGGCGGTCGAGTACTCCGGCACCCATCTGCTTCGCAACAAGGACACCAACAAGAACGGCTACTCCAAAGCTGAGTACGCCAAGTTCTCCACCACCGCCAAGGCCTTCACGATGGTCGGCAAGATGATCGAAGCTGGGATTATCAAGGCGGCTGGGTAGTCTTAGTCGCTATCTCGTTGGTTTGATCTGACGGGTTTTCTGGGGCCTGCGCAGCCGCCTGCGGCGTCTGCTCCGGGCTCCGGGAGCCCTGCGGTCTCCCTCCGCGCTGCGCGAGCCCTGCGGTCTCGCTCCG
>JAUUZB010001075.1 GCA_030590185.1 Deltaproteobacteria bacterium | reverse complement strand
TCAGCGTAGGACACGGCCATGACGGCCGGCAGCCGGGACAGGGGCGCGAGGTCGTCGTGGGTGCGGGTCGGGTTGCGGGCCGGATCGAAGCTCAGGGCGGGCCAGAGCAGGTCGCGGCTGAGCCGCCAGACCGTGGCGTGCTCTGCGGGGGTCATCATCCGGCGGCAGGGCGCCCGTCTCGAATCACCATCTTGACAGCATGCTGCCAAAGGGTTGAGATGCCTGCAATGAGCGAACGTGAAGACACCCTCTCCGGCCTGCGTGAGCGTCTCGAACAGCTCCGGGGGCATCTTTGACGTCGACGGCAAGACCAAACGCCTCGCCGAGATAACTGAGCTCGCCCAGGACCCTGCCCTCTGGCAGGACCAGGCGGCCTCCGCCAAGCTGCAGAAGGAGCGGGTCAAGCTCGAGCGGTCGGTCCAGGGCTACAACGACGTGGATAAGGTCCTCGCCGACACGACCGAGGTGCTCGAGCTCGCCGCCGAGGACGAGGAGTTCGCCAACGAGGTGGACGCGGGCCTCGTCAAGGCGGGCGAGGACCTCGCCGCCCTCGAGCTCCAGCGGATGCTCGGTGGCGAATTCGATGACCACGGCGCGATCATCTCGATCAACGCCGGCGCCGGCGGCACCGAGAGCCAGGACTGGGCCGAGATGCTGGCGCGGATGATCAGCCGCTACTGCGAACGGCGCGGCTACACCCTCGAGCTGCTCGACACCCAGTATGGCGACGAGGCCGGCATCAAGTCGACCACCTTCGTGGCGCGGGGGGAGTACGCCTACGGCTATCTGCACGCCGAGCAGGGCGTGCACCGGCTGGTGCGGATCAGCCCCTTTGACGCGGCCAAACGCCGGCACACCAGCTTTGCTTCCCTGTCGGTGGCGCCCGAGGTCGATGACGACATCGAGATCGAGATCATCGACGACGACGTGCGGGTCGACACCTATCGCTCCTCGGGGGCCGGTGGCCAGCACGTCAACAAGACCGATTCCGCCGTCCGCCTCACCCATCACCCGACCGGCATCGTGGTCGCCTGTCAGGCGGAGCGCAGTCAGCACAAGAACCGGGCCAAGGCCTACAAGCTGTTACGGTCGCGCCTGTTTGAGCTCGAGCTGCGCAAGAAGGACGAGGAGCGCCAGAAGCTCGAGGGCCAAAAGAAAAAGATCGAGTGGGGCAGCCAGATCCGCTCCTACGTCCTGCAGCCCTATCGCATGGTCAAGGACCACCGCACCAACCACGAGGTCGGCAACGCCGACGCGGTGCTCGATGGGGATCTCGACGGGTTCGTGCAGGCCTATCTGATGGAGTTCGCGGGCACGGAGGGGTAGGCCCTTCGACTCGCTTCCTTCGACTCGCTTCCTTCGACTCGCTTCGCTCGCTCAGGACCAACGGGTCATGGGATTCGCTCAGGGCGAACGGATCTAGTGAGACACGCTCTGTGTCAGGGCGCCGTGATCAAGAGCTCGGCGCGCCGGGCCGGGCGTAGATGCCCTTTTTGTCGAACAGCGGTGAACCGAAGTCGGCCTCGGACAGCTCACGCACGATATCGATGGCGCGGCCCTTGGGGTCGGGGCGGGGTAGGCCCGGCTTGCGGATGATCTGGGGGACGAGCTCGGCCCGTAGCAGCACGCCGTTGGCGGCGACGGTGGCGCGCAGCACGCCGGTGATGCCGAGGGGGCCGTGCAGGGAGAAGGTCTCCCAGGTGGTGTAGTTGCCGAGGGAGTAGGCGATCAGGCGGCCCTGGTAGATCTCCATGCCGCGCAGGCGGTGCGGGCCGTGACCGATGACCAGGTCCGCGCCGGCGTCGACCACCGCGTGGGTGAAGGCGCGCAGGTCGCCGCGGTTTTCGCCGTAGCCGTACTCGGTCCCGTGGGGAACGTGCCCCTTGTCCGAGCCCTCGGCGCCGCCGTGGAAGGAGACGAGCACCAGATCGTGCTCCCGGTCGAGGTCGGCGACCAGCTTGCGGGCCAGGTCGATCTTCTGCACCTGGTAGACGCCGCCGCCGGTGGAGAAGGCGATCAGGCCGATACGCAGGCCATTGGTCTCCCAGGAGGCGAGGTCGCCGATGGGGCCACTGTGATGGATGCCGACCCCGTCGAGGGTCTCGATCGTGGACTCGCGGCCGGAGGGGCCAAAGTCGCCGGCGTGGTTGTTGGCGATCGACATCACGTCGAAGCCGGCCTCAGCGATCGCTTCTGCGAACTTGGTGGGCACGCGGAAGGAGAAGCACTTGGTCGACTTGGGGCCGCACTTGGTCGAGGGGCCGCTGTCGGCGAGCACCGTCTCGAGGTTGCCAAAGGTCAAGTCCGGGGCGGTCAGGATGTCGAGCACGTGGACGAACATGCCCTTGGCGTCGTTGGGGGGCAGCTTGACCCGGTTCTCCGGCCAGGCGCGGCCGAGCTGCACGTCGCCGACCGCGTGGAGGGTGAGGGTGGGGCCGTCGCGGGGATCGAGCTCGGGTGTGGGCAGCTGGCCTGGATCCGGGAGCGCGGCCATGGCGGCGGCTTGATCCCGGCGCATCAAGGCGACCGGGTAGTGGGTGTCCAGCTCGGGGAAGGCTGGGTCGATGGCGCGGACCTCGTCCCAGGCGGCCACGCAGCCGGCGGGATCAGAGATGACCTGCTTGGACCAGCCGAGCTCCCAGTAGCAAGCGGCGCACTTCGGGTCCGCGGCGATCGCCTGTTCGTAGAGCGCGATCGCGTCCCCGGCGCCGCCCTCGCCGCGTTTGCGTTGGACCTGGCGGCCTTTTTCGAGGAGCTCGGCGGCCTTGGCGGGATCCCGGG
>JAUUZB010000415.1 GCA_030590185.1 Deltaproteobacteria bacterium | reverse complement strand
GCCGACGTGCGGAATGCCGGCGGCCCGCAGTGCCTCCTTGTGGATCGGTGGGGTGGCGATGGCGTCGATGGCGCCCGTCATCGCGAGCCGGGTGGCCGCGGCGATCCACCCGTAGGCGGCGCGGCCGCAGCTGGCTTGGACGACGCCTGGTTGGATCGCATCGGCGTTGATGTCGGTGTTGGCCTCGTTGACCTCGAATAGATCGATGATGTGCGGGTCGGATCCCCCGGCCGGCATCTCCTCCACGACCCGCACCGTGTGGTCTAACCCCCGCACGGCGCGTGCGCCCTCGACCACGGACCGGCTGCCGATCAACAAGGGCTGGGCGATGGCGCGCAGGTCTGGATTCGCTGCTGCGCTGACTGCGATCTCTGGGCCTACACCGGCGGGATCCCCGAGTGGGATCCCGATGCGTGGCAGCTGTGCGGTCGAGTCGGTCATCAGGGCCGGGGACCTAAGCAGATCAGCTAGTCGTGATAAAGGCCAGCAAGGCGCGGGGCCTGGAGCGGCCGGTCGTCAATCCCGCCGCCAGCTCGAGCCCCCGCCCTTGACACGCCCCGGGGCTGACGCTTGAGTGCCACGCCACAACCGAGAGGAGGGAACCGTGGCCAAGCAAACACCGCTCACCCCGGGCGATCCCGATATCTTCGCCATCCTGCGCGAGGTCCGTCCCTTTGGGCGCCTCACCGACGACGAGATCCGTCTTCTCCTGCCGATCCTCCGAGCGGTCGAGTACGCCGCCGACGATGTCGTATTCTCCGAGGGCGACGCCGGCACCGCGGCCCTCATCGTGGCCGAGGGCGAGCTGATACTCGAGCGCTGGGGCCACCGGGTGGCCTCCTTCGCCAAGGGTGACCTGTTCGGTGAGATCGCGCTGATCGATGACCGGCCCCGCACCGGCTCGGTGATCGCCACTCGACCGTCGGTGCTGCTCACCCTCGAGGGGCGTGATCTGGAAAACCCCGACGCCATCCCCTCGGCCGTCGCGCTCAAGATCATCAAGGGCTTCTCCCGCCAGATGGCCTCCTACGTGCGTGAGGGCGCCGACCTGTTCGACACCATGGACGTGTTGGTCATCCAGGACGGCGGTTGCGCACCCGGCTACAATCCGGTCACCGCCTTTGTCACCGAGTACCTCGAGAAGCTCGACCGCCGCGTCTTCGTGGCCGCTGAAGGCTTCCGTTCCCTGGTCTCCAACCGCACCGCGGACTACCGCTGCCTGATCCACGATCAGGAGCGTTTCAACCAGCTCGACCACATCCCGGGCGTGCAGTGGTCCCAGCCGCTGCGTGGCGCGGCCGGCGCCGGGTTCCGCTCCGAGCGTTTTCCGGAGTTCAAGGAACGGGAGGTACAAGATCAGGCGGTTCGCAACCTACTCGAGCGCCAGGTCAAGGTGCTGGTGGGCATCGGCGGCAACGGCACCCTCGCCGGCACCAAGGCGTTGGCGGATTCGTTACCGGCCGACGTGCACGTTTATTTCATCCCGGTCACCATCGACAGCGATGTCTTTGGCACCAACTGCATCGGTGAGCACACCGGCGTCGAGGTCGGGGCGGACAAGATCCGCGGCTACATGGCGGACGCGCGCACCCACAAGCGTTGCTACATCGTCGAGATGATGGGTGCCGAGGGTGGCTTCCACGCGCTGCACTCCTGCCTCGGCGCTGGCGCCGACCTCGCGATGTTGCCCGCCTCGGAGCACGATCCCAAAAAGGTCGCGGCTGCCCTCGCTCAACGTCGCCACGCGGTGATTGTGGTTGCCGAGGGCTACGGCAAAGCCGAGCGCAAGGCTGAGGGACACACCGGGAACGCCGCCGAGTTTTTCCGCGATCAGCTCCTCGCCTCTGGTGAGAGTTTCCAGATGCGCCTGATCTGCGAGCCCTTTTCCCGCGACATCCGTGGGGCCACGCCGAACAACATGGACATCACCCTCGCTTCGCGCCTGGCGCACAAGCTCGCCGATCACTTGAAGGCGGGCGAGAGCCGGCTGATGCCGGCGGTGCTCGGTGAGCGCGAGGAGAGCATTCCGCTCGCCGAGGTGCGCACCGACAACTCGGTCCAGTCGGGGCTTGCGCAACTCGGCAATCATCTCTACTGAGCGCCGAACGGAGATTCAAAAAATGGCCATCGAGCTCAATGCCACTGTCGTCAAACGAACCGAGATCAACCACGGCCTGTTGGTGATCCGGATCAAACCGGACTTCGAGCTGTCGGCGTTCGTGCCTGGCCAGTACACGGTGCTCGGCACGCCGCCGGACGCGCCAAGGGTCGATTACGCCGAGCCGGAGTCGGAGCCGCCCAAGCCGGATAAGCTGATCCGCCGCGCCTACTCCATCTCCTCATCGAGCCTGGAGGGCGAGTATCTGGAGTTCTATGTCGCCCTGGTGTCGAGCGGCGCCTTGACCCCGCGCCTCTTCGCCCTCGCCGAGGGAGACCGGGTGTATCTCGGGCCGAAGACCACCGGCATGTTCACCCTCAAGGACGCCGGCGAGGAGCGCAACATTCTGCTGGTCGCGACCGGCACCGGGCTGGCGCCCTATCTGAGCATGCTGCGCTCCGAGTACAAATTCGAAGGCCGCAAGACGATCATCATCCACGGGGCGCGCGTCTCCTGGGATCTCGGCTATCGCAACAACCTCGAGAACCTGGCCGCCGCCCGTCCCGAGTTTCATTACCTGTCCTGCATCGATGAGCCGAAACGGGACACGGCGTGGCAGGGCAAGGTCGGCCGGGTCTACGACTTCTTCGAGGACGGCACCATCGAGTCGACCCTGGGCCGCCCGGTCGATCCGGAAAAGGATGCGGTGTTCCTGTGTGGGCACCCGGAGATGATCAAGGGCATGGAAGAGGGGCTCGGTGAGCAGGGCTTCACCGTGCACAGCCGCAAGAAGCCGGGGAGCATCTTCGTTGAAAAGTACTGGTAGTCGCCAACCACCGGCGCCCGGCCTGCGGCGTTTCCTCGAGGACCTCAACGACGTCGGCAACGGCGCCTGCGTCGGCTACGACCTGTGCATGAAGGCCTGTCCGGTGGTCGATCCGGACGTGCCGATCTCCGAGCTCAACGCCGCCGCCGACGACCCGAGCGCGATGACCGATCGCGTCCGGCAGTTCGTCATCGACTGCGTGCAGTGTGGCCGTTGTACGGAGGCCTGTCCCACCGGCGCGCCGCGGGATCACATGATGCTGCACCTGCGGGCGAACCTGCCCCAACGTCCCAGCCGTTACACGACCTACGCCCGTCTCAAGGGCGGGCACGGCCTGCAGCCCTGGTACAAGGACCTGCTCGCCAGCGCCTTTCGACTCTACGCTAAGAGCAGCGCCGATCCGCGCGTTTGGCCACACCTCGACAAGCTGGAGCTCGAGCAGCGCGATACTCTCATGTACTTCGGCTGCTACGCCTTCTCCCACACCGGCAGCCCCACGGTCACCCTCGATCTCGCCGACGAGATGGGCATCGAGTACGAGGTCCTCGCCGGCCTGCGGACCTGTTGCGGTTGGCCGCAGTACCTGAGCGGCGACGTGGAGCGCGGCGAGGAGCTGCTGCTCGGCCTCGAGAAGCTCATCACCGAGGTTCAACCCAAGGTGGTCGTGTCGGGTTGCGCCGAGTGCGTCGCCGCCGTGCAGGTGCTCGCCCGCCGCAGCGGGGGTGCCTTCGAGTCGATCTCCACCGTCGAATGGCTGCAGCGCAACCGCGACAAACTCGACCTCGATCCGAGCGACGATCCGATCACCTTTCACGACTCCTGCCACCTCACCCGCAAGATGAACCGTGGCCACAGGGCCAGAGAGCTGATGGAAGGGGTGTTCGAGGTCAACGAGATCGAAGAGAGCGGTCGCGACGGGCTGTGTTGCGGTTACTACGGCTTCGACCTCAACGAGGCGAAGACCCGCGAGCTGCGGCGCAAGCGTTTGGATCAGGCCAAGGCCACCGGCGCTGGCAAGATGGCCGTCGAGTGCGTCACCTGCCAGGAGTCCTACGAGAAGGTGCACCAGGAGGGCGACGTCGAGATCGTTGAGCTGCAGAAGCTCGTGCTGGAGTCGGTGCGGCGCCGGGCGAAGACGCGAGGGGAGGGGGGCGAGTGAAACGCTACGTCATCATCGGTAACGGCGTCGCTGGTCTGGCCGCGGCAATGTCGATCCGCGAACGGGATTCGGACGGCGACATCGCGCTCATCGGTGACGAGCCCCATCCTCCCTACTACCGCGCCGGACTCTCGGAGTGGCTGCACGGCGCCATCGACGACGACGAGCTGCACGTTCGGCCCGCGGCGATGTTCGACCGCCTGCGCCTGCGGGCGGTCAGCGGACGCGCCACCCGCATCGACGTCGATGCCCACACCGTCGCCCTCGCGGATGGCACGACCCTGCCCTGGGACAAGTTGCTGGTCGCCACCGGCGCTCGTCCCTTCGTCCCGCCGTGGCCAGACACCGACCTCCGGGGCTTTTTTACCTACCGGACGTGGGACGACTGCGCCGCCATCAAGGCGGCGGTCACCGCGCAGCCCGACAAACCCGCCGTGATCATCGGAGCGGGCATCCTCGGGCTCGAGTTCGCCTGGGACTGCAAGGGCTTGGGTGTACCCGCTGTGATGCTGGTGCGCGACCCCAAGGTCGGCCGGCCGATCTTCGACGACGACGCGGCGGACAAGCTCTTGGAGCGTCTGCATGACGACGGTGTGACCGTGCATCTCGAGGAGGAGGTCGACCACTTCGAGGGACGAGATGGCGAGCTGGTGGCGGTGGTCACCAACCAAGACCGACGTATCGAGTGCTCCGCGGTGGTGGCCGCCATCGGGGTGGCGCCGGAGACATCGCTGTTCGAGGGCACCGAGATCGTGGTGGATCGTTGGGTCAAGGTCGACGGGCACCTGCGGACGAGTCACCCCGATGTCTACGCCGCCGGTGACGTGGCCACGGTTTTCGATCCCATGCTCCAAGTCCACGCACCCACCCGCACCTGGGAGCCCTGCTACTGGGGCGGGCGCGTCGCCGGCGAGAACATGGCCGGCGGCAGCAAGCAATACGTGCCCTGCACGATGATGAACGCCAGCCTGGTCTACGACCTCAAATATGTGCTCATGGGCGGCTTCCTCTCCCATGGACCGGAGGTCGAAGCGGTCATCGACCCG
>JAUUZB010000451.1 GCA_030590185.1 Deltaproteobacteria bacterium | reverse complement strand
GAGCAACTCGCCCCCACCCTCGCGACCTGCGGTGTCGACCTAACCGAAATGGCACGCCGCGGTGACGTCGATATGGCCATCGGCCGCGAGCGGGAGCTCGAGCGCCTCGTCGACATCCTCGGCAAACGCCGCGCCAACAACCCGGTGCTGGTCGGTCCCCCGGGGGTCGGCAAGACCGCTATCGTCGAAGGTCTGGCGGTCAAGATCGCCCGTGGCGATGAGGACGTCGGTCACTTCGAAGACCGTATCCTGTTCGCCCTCGACACCGGCTCCCTGGTGGCTGGCACCAGCCTGCGCGGTGCCTTTAGCGAGCGCATGGGCGCCATCAAGGCCGAGGTCGCGGCTGCCGGTGGGCGGATCATCGTCTTCATCGACGAGCTGCACACCCTGATCGGCGCCGGCACCAGCGGCGAGGGCCCCCAGGACGCGGCCAACGAGCTCAAGACCGCGCTCGCCCGTGGCGAGTTCCCCTGCATCGGCGCCACCACCGACAACGAGTTCAAGAAGCACATCGAGAAGGACCCGGCCCTAGAGCGGCGCTTCGATCCGATCTACGTGGATGAGCCCAGCATCGACGAGGCGATCCTGATCCTCGAGGGGGCCATCACCCCCTACGCAGAGCATCATCAGATCACCTACAGCCTCGACGCGGTGCACGCCGCGGTACGGCTCTGTCACCGCTTCGTGCCGGAGCGCAAGCTGCCCGACAAGGCCTTTGCGGTGATCGATCTGGCCGGCTCCCGAGCCCGGCGCCGGGGCGCCACCGACGTCAACCGCCTCGACATCGCGCGCATCGTCCACGAGTGGAGCGACGTACCCCTCGAACGCCTGGCCGAGGCCGACGCCGATCGCTTTGCCCGCGCCGAGGCGATCATGGGCGAGAAGCTGATAGGCCACCAGGAGGTGCTCAGCGCCGTCTGTAGGGCGATTCGCCGCGGCTTCGCCGGTTTCAACGGCATCCGGCCCATCGGCAGCTTCCTGTTGCTCGGGCCCACCGGGGTCGGCAAAACCGAGCTGGTCAAAATCATGGCCGACTTCTTGTTCGGCCGTCGCGATCACGTGGTGCGGGTCGACATGAGCGAGTTTTCGGAGAAGCACTCGGTGGCGCGTTTGATCGGCGCGCAGCCGGGCTACGTTGGCTACGAGGAGGGTGGCCAGCTCACCGAGGCGTTGCGCAAGCGCCCCTTCCAAATCGTCCTGTTCGATGAGGTGGAGAAGGCCCATCAGGATGTCCTCCACCTGCTGCTCCAAATCCTCGACGAGGGGCACCTCACCGACTCCCGCGGCCGGCGGGTTAGCTTTGCCAACACCCTGGTGGTGCTCACCTCGAACCTCGGGGTCGACGCCCCTGCCGGGGCGGGCCGGTCGATCGGCTTCGGCACCTCCGCCGACGCGACCCCGGACGTCAGCGGTACCCTGGAGGCGGCGCGGGAGCAGCTTTCCCCGGAGTTGTGGGGTCGGCTCGACGAACGCCTGGTCTTTGCCCCGCTCACCCGCGACCAAGTTCGAGAGATCGCGGCGCTCCAGCTAACCGAGAGCAGCCGCGCGCTGTTCGCCGAGCGCGAGGTGACGCTCAGCTGGGACGATGGGGTCATCGACTTCCTGCTCGACAACGGCGGCTACGCTCCGGAGACCGGGGCCCGTGGCATGCGCCAAGCGATTCAGCGGCACATCGAAGGCCCCATCGCTGAGCAGATCCTGGCGCGCGGCCTGGTCAGCGGCGACCAGGCGAAGATCGTGGTGCACGGCAGCGACGTTGTGAAAATCGCGGCGGCGCCGAAGACGCAGTAAGCCTCTTAGGGCCCTTCGACTCGCTTTGCTCGCTCAGGACGAACGGGTTCTTGGAACGGGTTCCTGGAGCAACACGCCTCGGCCAAGGCGCTAGAGATCGATCGGCTCGTCCGGACGGTAGACCTCGATCAAGGTCCGTTGGATCTCCTCGAGGGGCAGATCAGCATAGACGCCACGGGATCTGACGTACTCCATGTACGGGCTGCCCTGCGGATCCACCGGGTGCATGGTGGCGTCGTTGATCCCATCGAGCTCCACCAACAGGGCGCCCGCCTTCTTGGCGGTGGCTCGGTCAAAGGCGGGCGTGGCCTTGACCCACTTGTCGGCGAGGAACAGCTCGACGTAGCCGTGGAAGACGAACAGGTTGGTGCCCATCAGCTTCCGCATCCGTTCGTTGAGCTTGTGGTTGCGCACGTCGGCGAAGCCCAGGCGGCTCGGGATTCCCGCCGCCCGGGCCAAGGCCGCGAGCAGGACCGCCTTCTGAATGCAGAAGCCACTGCCCCGCTCGAGGACTGCCGAGGCGCGGTAGAGCTCACGGGGATCGAGGACCTTGAGGGGATCGTATTCGATGTTGTCCCGCACCCAATCGAACAACGCCACCGCCGTCTGTTGGGGGGTCGGCCGCGACAGCCGCCGGGCGAGCTCTACGATCGCTGGGGCTTCGGCCTCGATGAACTCGGTCGGGGTGAGATATTCTGCAGCAACCATCGGCCGGGAGCGTAGGCATCTCCCCAGGCGGTGGTCAAAAGAAAAAGCCGTCCACGGCGCATTGACTGGGGCAGCGAGCCATTCTAGCGTGCCCGTCGAACGGAGTAGAGTAGAGATTCGGAGTTAGCGTGAAACGGGCGGTCCAGTGTCCCAGCTGCGGAGCGCAGCACGAGATCAAGAACCCAGGGATCAAAGCCCTGCGTTGTGAATTCTGCGGGACGTTTTTCTACTGGGACGCTCAGGCGGTGCACGACACCGGCGTCAAGGCGGTGCTCGATCCGCCATCATCGGCCTTGCGGGTCGGGGAGATCGCCAGCCTCGACGGCCAGGAGATGTTCATTCTCGGCCGTGTCCGCTACTCCTACGGCAGCGGGATCTGGGACGAGTGGTTCCTCGACGGTCCGGGGGAGACCATCGTTTGGATCACCGAGGACGAAAAAGAGCTGGTGCGCGAACAGCCGGTCGATCCGGATTCGAGCTTTCCCGCCGCCGAGGATCTCCAGGTCTCGCAGCGGGTGTCGCTGCACGGCACCCCATACGTGGTCGAGGAGGCGGGCCGGGCGACCTGCCTCGGGGTGGAGGGCCAGGTCCCATTCGTGGTCATCCCGAACGAGGTCTATGCGTTCGCCGATCTCGCCCGTGCCGAGGGCGAAGGCAGCGCCGGGGTCGAGTACGACAACGACGGCGCGCCTACCTTTTTCACCGGCGAATTTCTGGCGCGCGACGCGGTCAAAGTCGCGGGGGGCTCGGTTTTCCCAGACGTGGTCGCTAGCGGTGCGGCGATCACCTGCGACGGCTGCGGCTCGCCCATCGAGGGGCGCTTTCCGCCCGACACGGAAATGTTGGTCTGCGGCAGTTGCGGCGCTGGCCTGGAGCTGAGCGGGACCGAGACCAAGGTCGTCACCCAGAACCAGGAGCAGCCGCGCTTTGATCTCGACATCGGCGATGTCGGCAAGCTGGTCGACGGGTCCTACGAGGTGGTCGGCCGCATGCGTTACGTCCAGCTCGACGAAGGGCTCGAGTACCCGGCCCACGAGTATCTCCTGTGGAACACCGAGCGCGGCTACGTTTGGCTCGAGGAGGAGAACGGCCACTGGATCATGAACCGCCGCAGCCACCAGCAGCCGAGCCGCGATCCCTTCGAGATCTGGACGGCGCGGACGGAGGTGAAGGTCGGCGGCCAGAGCTTTCGCTTCGTCGAGCAGGGGGACACCGCCCTGCGCTACGTCGACGGCGCCATGCCCTGGGTGGCGACCGTGGGTGAGCGATACCGCTTCGCCGATTTGGTCGCGCCCCCCCTCGCCTTCAGCGCCGAGCTCTCTGCGACCGGCGACACCAGCGAGGTGGAATACTTCAGCGGCCGGTATGTACCCACCGCTGAGCTCAAGCAGGCCTTTGGCCGCAGCTTCCCCGACCCCGTCGGTATCGGCATGGCCCAGCCCATCGCCTTGTCCGGGTCGCAGAAATTCGCCGTCGGGGTGTCCCTAGCGGTGGCCTTCATCAACCTGGCGGTCATGGCGGTGGTCTGTTTGCCCAGCGGCACGGAGGTCTTCCGCACCACGGTCACCGCCGAGCAGTACCGCACGGAGCATCTGTCCGAGCCGTTCGAGATCAAGGGCGACCTGCCGGTGGTCGAGCTCTCGGGCGCCGCCTCGGTGGACAACGCCTGGGTGACCATCGACGTGGCGCTGGTGAACGCCGAGGATCAGGTCTACGCCGAGACCTTTGGCGACGTGAGCTACTACCATGGCTACGAGGGGGGCGAGTCCTGGTCCGAGGGCTCGCAGGATTTCAGTGAGCTGATCCGGGTCGATAAACCCGGGACCTATCGCCTGTTGGTGTACGGTACCGCCGGCACCGGCGATCAGGCCGCGCCCGCCGGCGGCCCACCGGTCAGCCTGCGAGTGGTCGACGGCGTGCGGCGGTCCCTGTGGTTTCTGTTGGTTTTCCTGTTGGCCCTGCCCTATCCGGCGCTGGCGATCTTCAACCGGGTGCGCCAGGAAGCGCAGCGTTTTGGTATCGAGATCGAGCTCGACGACGACTAGGAGAACGGGATGTTGCGTATCGGCTGGGCCCTGTTCCTAATCGCCGCCACCGGCGGCGCCTGGGTGGCGAGCTCCACGGGATTTGGGGTCACCTCACCGCTCAACGAGCCGGTGAGCATTCGACAAGAGAGCGTTAATCGATCCGGCCGATCCGGGCCTATGTTCATCTATTTTTCCGGCAGCGGGCGTCGACATCGTGGCGGCGGCCTCTCCGGTGGGAAGTGACCCAGAGGAGCTGACCATGACCGAAGAGATCATCAAGGACCTGATTCACGTACCGTCGACCCTCGTCTACTCGCTGATCGGAATGATCGTTTTCGGGATCACCTTCTGGATCATCGT
>JAUUZB010000581.1 GCA_030590185.1 Deltaproteobacteria bacterium | reverse complement strand
GAGTAGAGCCCGAGCCGCCGCGAGATAACGACGCAGGCGCTTGCTGGCCGCCGCGCTCATGTCCTTTTCGACCGTGGCGATCTGTTGGGCGGCGTGGGCGAGGTCACCGATGTCGAGGGAGACCCAGGCGTCGGCGAGCTCGGCGATTTGAATCAGGTCGCGATCACCCCAGGACTTGGCCAGGAGGTAGAAGCGCGCAAAGGCTTCCTTGGCGAGCTCGAAATCACCGGTCTCACGATAGAGGTCGCCGACAAAACCGTGGGCGGTGGCCGCGTGGTAGAGATCCCCGGCCGACTCGAAGGACTTGGCCGCGAGGTGCCCCTGCTTGACCGCTAGATCCAACCGACCCGACTGGGCGTAGATCCGCGCCAGCAAGCGATGCAGCTCGCCCTTGCGCTCCTCCTCCTTCTTGCCGGTGAGCTTGGCGAGCAAGGACTTGGCGAGCTTCTCCGCCTCAGGCATGTGCCCGATGCGAACCATGGCCGAGGCGGCGAGGGCGCCGGGGGGAACCGTAAACTTGGCGTCGCTGGTCAGCTTGCGCAGCGCCTCATAGGACTTGACCACCGCCTTGTGCTGGTAGCCGGCGGCGTTGATGTACACCAGGGCCGCGTAGGCCCGCACCCGCGTCCACTTATCTTTCTCGGTGGCGAGGGTTTCCATTTCGGCGCGCACCCAGGAAGGATCGCCCTTGCGCATCCGTGCCCGGGCCGAGAGCAGCTTGACCCGCGGGCCCAGCACGCCGGTGGCGTTGATCGAAGCGAGGGTCTTGAGATACGCCTCGAGGAAGCCGAGCTCGCGCACCGACTCCCAACCCGAGGCCAGCGTGTCGACCGCCTTGGCCTCAGCACCGGCGCAGGCGAGGATCTCACCCGCCCGGACCACCAACATCGGCTCACCCCGCGAGGCGGCGCGGGTTTGCAGGTGCTTGGCAACGGTCTTGGCCGCGGTGAGCGAAATGGTGGCGTCACTCTGACGGAGAACCTGCGTCACCAGACCGTGAACGTGCAGGTCCCCGTCGATGACATCCACCAGGCGATTGTTGACCAGGTGCTGGACCCCGACGCCAAAGGCCTTTTGGGCCAGGGCCTTGGTGATCGGGAGACCGACTCGGATCAAGTTGACCAGCGCGGCCTTTTGCGCCTCGTTGAAGCGATCACCCACCTCGTTGATCACCGCCTTGAAGGCGTTGACCGAACGGGCGGTTTGGGAGGCCAAAAACTCGGGTGACGGCGGCTTGTTGCCGCACAGCGAGATTATGTAGTGCAGGGTGAGCGGGTGGCAAACACAGCCCCCACGCTTGGCGTCTTCGTGGAGCAGCGCCTTGGTGGCGGCGTCGACCTTGCGGCTCTGGCAGATCCCCAGCACCTCCTCGGGGGTCAGGGGACCGACGCGCTCGAGGTGAACCGACACCCGGTCCATGGCGGAGAGCTCTGGCTCCCCTTGACTGACCGCGATGACCTTGTAGCGGCCGGGGCGGTGCTTGAAGGCCCGGGCCATGGCGGGCACGTCCTCACGCCGCAGGACGTGGAGACGATTGAGGACGAGAACGGTCTTTTCGTGGTCGAGCAGCTCGATCAGGCGGGCGTAGGGGTCGCCCTGATGCTCGGTGACCGTGCCGACCTTTTTAAACCGCGCTTCGACCCGACCGAGGATCGAGTTGATCGACTCGCCGGGCCACAGGCTCAGATAGATGCCCTTGGTGATGCCGGTGGCCTTGACCTCTTTGGCCAGGCGCAGGGCAAGGGCGGTTTTACCGGCCCCGGCGATGCCTTCATAAATAAAGAAGGAAAAGTGCTCTGCCCGGGCACGAAATCGCGCGATGTGATCGTCGCGACCTACGAACTTGCCGGGAGGTGCCGGAAAAGCGGCGGGCATCGAACCCCAAGCTCAAAAAAAAGGGGAATACGGCCCCGTTCTTGCTAACTCGTCTAGTTGGACTTACCTAGGAAGCGACCTAATTGCAAAAAAAACCGAGCGAAAATCCGGTTGTGGCTCGCGTATGTCGGCCTATGATGCTAAAAGCCTTTTACAGCCGCGGGGTTAGACGAATTACCCCGCCCACCCCAAAATCTGGCGTATCTTAGTCGAGCCAGCGATGGAGCGGACGGATTGACGGCTTTTGACGAGATCACCGAGACCCTAGGACATCTCGGTCGGCGCCTCGAGCAGGCCCTGAGGCTCGAAATCGGCCTGATCAGCGCGGCGATCTGTCTGCTAGGGCTTGGAATGTCCTTGATTTTCGCGCAATTGGGCTGGACCGGGGCTGGCGTCTGGCTGCTGGTGGCGGTCGTTGTGGGTGCCCTGGGGCTCTTTGTCTGGTTGATCCGGCGCGGGGCAGAGGCCTTGATCGCGCAGGATCTCCCGGGCCAGGCCGGGCTAGCCGAGAGCCTGGCCCCTGAGTTGGGCACCGCCCCGACCACCGCCGTGGATCTCGCCCGACAGCTCGACCAGAGCGACGTCGACTTTTCACGCGAGCTAGCCTGGGCCCACGTCTCGGCCACCGCCCGCACCCTCAACGACGTCGACCTCACCGGCCGCCTCGGGGTGACGCGCAAACCCCGACGCCGCTGGGTCTTGGTGGCCCTCGGTGGCGCGCTGCTCTGGGCCCTCCTGTTGACCGTCAGTCTCGACTCCGGCCGGCGCCGCTTGGCGACCCTAGTGCTCGACCCGGACGCGGCTCGGCTCAGCGACGTTCCCCTCGCCGGTGACATCCGCATCACCTATCGCTACCCGGCCTACACCGGCGTGGCGCCGCGCATCGTCGAGGGGGGCGACGGCTCGATCAGCGCGGTGATCGGTACCGAGGTCGAGGTCACGGCCACCACCGACGGGCCGCCCCGGGAGGCGATGCTCCGGGTCAATCCGTTGGTGGGCACGGAGAAGCACGACATCCCCATGCGCATCGACGGCCGCACGGTCGGCGCCAAGTTCTCGGTGCTACGTGACGGTCGCTATCAGTTCGCGCTGGTCACCGAGGATGGCGAACGCCTCGAGGACCGACAGCTGCACCCGATCCGCGCCATCCTCGACACCTACCCGGAGGTGGGGCTCGATGCACCGCTCACCGACATCGAGCTCAAGGACGATCAAGAGGTCAACATTCTCTGGCGCGCCAAGGATGACTACGGCGTCGCCGAGGTGAACTTGGTGGTCGAGCCCACCGGCTCGGGTGAGCCGATCAAGCTGCCGTTGTCGACCGCCCAGCAACAGGAGGCGCGGCTCGAGGGCCGCTACCGCTGGGCGGTGAGCGAGCTCGAGCTCGAGGCGGGGAGTGAGGCGCGCTTCTACATCGAGGCCTTTGACAACGACACGATCAATGGTCCCAAGCGCAGCGTCTCCCCATCGCGGCGCCTGGTGCTGTTCAGCGCCCGGGCCAACCACGAAAGGCTCCTCACCCGCCAAAAAGAGGCGCTCGACACCCTAGTCGATTGGCTCGGCGCCGAGTTGGTCAGCCCGTTCCCGCGCCAAGCTGGCGGCCGCGAGCTCATCGCCGCCCTTGCCACCCACGAGCGTTTGCTCGCCAAGATCACCAAGGTCGCCTCGCTGCTCACCCTGTTGATCGCCGACCTGCGTGAGGATGAGCTCACCCGACCGGCATACGTGACCGCCTTTGCCAACGTGCTCGAGCACATCGGCACGAGCCAGCAGGTGCGTACGCTCTACCTCGAGCGCGCCAAGGGGCCCAAGGCAGGCAATCGGCAGTACGCCCAGCTCGCCGGCCAACAGATGGCGGACATCAAACAGCTCGAGCGGGACATCATCTACCTCGACGACTTGCTCGCGGTGCAGCGCATCGATGAGCTCAAGCAAACTGCCCGGGATCTGCTGGCCGCCCAACGTTCCCTGCGCGAGCTGCTGGAGGAATACAAAAAAACCCAGGACCCGGCCCTGCGTGCCGAGCTGCAGCAGCGAATCGCGGAGCTGCGCCAACAGATGCTGGAGCTGCTCACCAAGATGGCAGCGATCAAACAGCAGCTGCCCGGCGAGTATCGCAACTTGGAGTCCGCCTCGATGCTGCAGGTCGGTGATCAACTCGACCGCCTCGAAAAGATGCTGCGCGAGGGGGACGTGGAGGGTGCCGCCGCAGAGCTCGAACAGCTCGCCAACATGATCGAGAACATGATGGACTCGATCAACGAGGCCGAGGAGGAGTACGGGGGCGAGCGCTACGCCGAGATCCGCAAGCAGCTCGCCGAGTTCGCCCAGGAGTTTCGCGAGCTCGAAGACCAGCAACAGGCGCTCTCCAAGCGTACCGACAAGATGCTCGCCGAGTATCGCAAGCGCTCG
>JAUUZB010000659.1 GCA_030590185.1 Deltaproteobacteria bacterium | reverse complement strand
GTTTCCTGCATCTGGCGTTGAGCGGCGTCGAAGCGGGCCACATCGATCGCCTGGCGCGGCGGGTGCAACTGAGCGCCACGCAGCGGGCCTTGCTCGACGAGGTGTTGGCCGAGGGGCGTGGTGTCGTCGCCTTCACCGGTCACCTCGGCAATTGGGAGCTGCTCGCCCAGGTGGTGGCGGCGAGTTACCCGGTGACCACCTTCGCCAAGCCGCTCTACGATCCGCGGCTCACCCGTTGGGTGCACCGCCTGCGCACCCGGGGTGGCCTCGGGTTGATCTGGCGCGGAGAGCAAGAGGCAGCCGAGCAGACCCGGAGTGTCCTGCGCGACGGGGGGATCCTCGCGGCGCTGATCGACCAGGACACCGACGTGCAGAGTGTCTTCGTACCGTTTTTTGGCCGAGCCGCCGCAACCCCCAGCGTCCCCGCCGCCCTAGCCGTCCGCCACGACGTACCGGTGATCGTCGCCTGGGGCCGCCGGCGTGGCAACGACCATGAGCTACACATCGAGCGGCTCGAGTTGCCGGCCACCGGCGACCAGGAGGCAGACGCCGAGGCGCTCACCGCCCGCGCCACCGCCGCCCTCGAAGGGGCGATCCGCCAAACACCGGAGCAGTGGGTGTGGATGCATAGGCGTTGGCGCCGGCAACCGGATGAGTAGCGCCGCGACTGAGGAGTCGAAGGAAGCGAGTCGAAGGAAGCGAGTCGAAGGAAGCCTAAGGCCGCCAGACCGGCCCGACGTCCAACAGGATCACCATCCCACGCCCCGGCCCGTTCACGCTCGAACCGTGGTAGCGATAGGGGGTGTCGAAGACGTTCTCCATCACCAGCGAGAGCAACAGCTTCTCCTCGATGCGGTAGCCCATACGCAGGTCGAGCACCGCGAACCCAGGCGTTCCTCCCGGAGGGATGCGCGCGTCGGACACGTCGGCGAGGGCCAGGCGATCCTGGGTGGCTGCCCAGCGTAGCGAGGCACCGGCCGAGGCCCCGGTGACGTGGCTCCAGAGTAGCTCCAGCGTGCCGTTGAGCGGCGGGATGCGCGATAGGGGCACGCGTTCTGATGAGGGCACGGTAGGAACCGAGTCCGGGTCCCCGGTGTTCGGGCCTTCGCCCCAGGTCCAGGCGACGGTGGCGCGACCGCTGAGTCCCCCGGGCAGGGCGATGAGGATCGCGGCCTCGGTGCCGGCGATCAGGGAAGGCTCCTCGGCGTTTACCAGGCGGAAATGAGACCGAGCGCTGCCGCAGGGGAAGATTTCAGTTTGGCAGTCGCTGGCCGGGAGCGGGTTTTTGATCACCGCACCGTCGAGGAGGGTGACGAATCCCCAGAGCTCCGCCTGCACCGACCCGACCGTGCGGGCGCCAATCTCGAAGGTTGTTGCGGTCTCCGGGCGCAGTGTCGGGTTTTCGTATTGGAAACCGGGACCGGTCTGCTGGCGCGCGGTGAGGTCGTCGAGGTTGGGGGCGCGGAAGGAGTAGTCGGCGTTGGCCAACAAGTGCAGCCACTCGACCGCCCGCCACTCGACCCCACCGTGGCTGGAGAGGGGCAGCCAGAAGCGGTCGATTGCCAGGGAACCGGAGCTGAGATCCGCCGGTGCCGCGGCCACCACCCAGGACAGCCGGCCCCCGGCCCGCAGGCGCAGATCGTCAAACAGCCGCGCGGTGCCAGTGGTGAAGATTCCACCGTAGGTATAGCTGGAGCCGTCCAGGTATTGGCCCCGGCTGGCCTCGTGGGTGACGTCGATATTGGAAAAGGTGCTCCAGGCCGCTGACTGCACCCGATCGTGGTACGTATCGCCCCCGTATTCGAGCTTCAATTTGAGCCACGGGGTGACCGGCCAGGCGCGGGTCTCACCGACCCAGGTCACGCCCAGGGTGTTGACCGTGTCGCGTCCGACCTCCTCCACCAGGGAGGAGGGGCGACTATCGGTGCGGCGTTCGTGTTGTTGCTGCCACGAGAGGGTCGCTCGAAAGCCCGCTAGGCCGGCGGTGTTGGGTGTGCCTTCCCAGACCCCGTAGACCAGGGTGCGGAACTGCTCATCGTAGGACAGGCAATCGTCCTCGGGGGCGTTGGCGGCCGGGCACTTGTCGGTGCGGGGGGCATCGTACTGACGGTACAGGTAGGCGGCGAGCTTGAAGGCGTGGTTCGGTGATGGCTGGTAGAGCATGCGGCCGTCGGCGGTGAGCTCCTCGAACCCGGTCCCGAGCTGCGTGCGGCCGTCCTCGGCGAAGCGGGGCACGAGGGCCTCCCCACCCGCTACGCCGGTGATCGCGCCGCTGCTCATCAGACTGCTGACCGTTCGCCCCCCGACTCCGCCCAGGAATGCGAAGGCGTCGCCGCCGGTGAGGTGAAGTTGGGCTCGCCCGCCGAGCTCCTCGTCGGCGGTGGCGGCGCGGGCACGCCAGTGGGGCTCGACGGTGACGGGATCGTCAACAGCGGCGGGCCGCAGGATCGGCTCGATCGGCTTGGCGAGGATCACGCCGCCAAGGGCATCCGAGCCGTAGCGAGTCGAGGCGCCGCCGCGCAGTATCTGGAGCGAGTGCACGGTCTGGGAATCGAGGCTGAAGAGATACTGGTTCGGGCCTTGACGGAAGGTGCTGTTGTTGAGCCGGATGCCATCGAACAGCAACAGGGTCTGTTGACCGGTAAGGCCGCGGATAAAGGCCGAGCCCTGACCGTGGCCAGTCTGTTGGACGAACACCCCGGGCTCGTAGCGCAGGGCGTCCGGGGTGGAGCGCGGCAGGCGTTGCTGGAGCTGCGACCGGGTGACCTCGCTGTGGCCCCGATGGTGGGGAACCTCGGTCTTCGGCACCTCGTCGGTGGTGATGGTCGTCTCGTAGGCTGGGGGGATCTCCGGTAGTTGCTCAGCCGAGTCGTCTTGCGCTCGGGGCTGCCCCTCGGCCATCGCTAGCCGGGACGAGGCGACGAGAATGACGCCCAGTATCTGGAGCCAATGTTTCAGTACGACACTCCCACGAGCCGCGCCGGGGCTACGGGCAAGCATACGTCGTATCGCTGGCGGTCAACATACCAGCGACAGCGATGGCCTCCGCGTCCTGTTCCACCGCGATTCCCCGGTTGAGGCGACCTCGGGTCGACGTTATGAAGGCCGCGCGGGCCGGGATCGACGTGGCCCACGGCAAGCACCACCGGGGCCATGTACCCCGCAAGGAGAAGACAATGCCAGAGCTCAAGGGCACGGAGACAGAGAAGAACTTGTTGAAGGCGTTCGCCGGCGAGTCGCAGGCCCGCAATCGTTATACCTACGCCGCCGGCGTGGCGCGCAAGGAGGGCTACCGTCAGATCGAGGCGCTCTTCATCGAGACCGCCGACAACGAGCGCGAGCACGCCAAGCGCTTCTTCAAGTTCCTCGAGGGCGGAGATCTCGAAATCCAGGCCACCTATCCGGCCGGCAAGCTCGGCACCACGGTGGAGAATCTCAAGGCCGCGGCGGCCGGTGAGAACGAAGAGTGGACCAAGCTCTATCCGGCCTTCGCCGACAAGGCCAAGGAAGAGGGCTTTCCGGAGGTGGCGGCCGCCTTCACCATGATCGCCAAGGTGGAGAAGGAGCACGAGGAACGCTACACCAAGCTCGCCGAGAACATCGAAAAGGGTGAAGTATTCAAGAAGGGCGACGGTACCCGCTGGAAGTGCCGCAACTGCGGCTACGTCCACGACGGCTCCGAGGCCCCGGGCAAATGCCCGGCCTGCCTGCACCCGCAGGAGTTCTTCGAGGTAAAGGAGACCACCTACTAATCAGTCGGTGGTTGTAGGCGCCCGTGGTCGCGGAGAGGCAGCGCGCATCTCCTCGAGTCGGTCGCTCATCGCCTGGCGAAGACCGGCGTCGTGCTCGGCCACGCGGGCCAGCCTGATCCGGGTCAGCAGCGAGCTCATGGCAGAGGCGGGGACTCCCCGGTGGGCCTTCGAGATTGCAACCACGGTGTGGTAACGAACCGCCGGGTCCACCGCACCGAGCAGGCGTTGCAGGCTGTCACCATAGGCGGTGCG
>JAUUZB010000646.1 GCA_030590185.1 Deltaproteobacteria bacterium | reverse complement strand
GAACACGAAGGTCAGCCGGCCGGGTTTCAGGTCCGCCAGCCAGTTGGTCAATTGACGGCAGGGGGGCGCCGGGAGCTCCAACCCGTGCAAGCCGAGCTGCTCATTCAGCCAGGCGCTGCGCGCGGGAAACCGACACCGCACGTGGGCATCGGGACCGTCGACGGGCGCGAGCATGCCACTCAAGGTGGCCCTGAGCTCCGCCATCGGGTTGCGCTTGCCGTCCGGATGCAGAAAGAAGGCCGGGTCATCCACGTCGCTCACCGGCCCGGATTGGCCGGACCGATAATGGAGTAGCAGGTGCCAGTCCCGACGTTCGTGAAGACCGAGGGCGGTCGCACGCTCAACGATACTCGAGGGGTCGACGGCGAGCGCGGCGAGGCAGAGAGCGACCGAGAGCCCGGGGGCCACGGTCCGGTGCCTTCCTAGGGAACGAGTGGTGTGGCCAGGCTCGCCACATGGCGGCAGGACTTCGCCAGCAGCTCATCCTCACCAAGGACCCGTTTGGCCGTGGCCAGGGTTTCATCGGCGTCTGCGCCGTGAATAAAGATCCGACCGTGATTGAGCTTGACCCGGCGGAACAGGCGGGGACGTACGGCGGCGTTGCAGCCCAACAGGCCGCCAAAGGCTCCGAGGTGCTCACCGCCCCCCACCGCGGCGTCCCGCGCCACGTTGAAGTAATTGTGCTGTAGATAGGTTTGCTGGGCCACCGTCGCGTGGTTGGCCGAATCGGTGGTGACGTCGGTGGTGGTGGTTGTCGAGTCGGAGGTCGATTCGGTGAGCTCGTTCCAGGCGAGCGCCGTACCGGCGAAGGTGATCGCGACGAGCGCGGAGATCACGGGCAGCAGATAGATCTTCATCCCTTGCTCCTCTCGAAGCGATTGTCTCACAACGTGCCAAGCGCGGGCAATCCAGGACTTGACACAATTCGACGCGCCGCGTCCGGCTGAGAACCGGCAGCTCCACGGGACGATTGCCCCCAGATTGTGCCGGCCGCCCTTGCCCAACCCCGTCAGTCGTGGCAGTTGGGGGTCCCGCTCCAGGGCGACTCGAGGAGAATGGTTGTGAAGTACTACGACAACGTTCTAGAGGCGATCGGCCACACACCGCTGATCAAGCTCAACAACATGGTGCCTCCGGGCTCCGCGACGCTGTTGGTCAAACCGGAATTTATGAACCCGGGCGGCTCAGTGAAGGACCGCATGGCCCGCTACATGCTCGAGAAGGCGGAGCGTGATGGGCGGCTCAAGCCCGGCGGCGTGATCGTCGAGAACACCTCGGGCAACACCGGCATGGGTATCGCCATGGTGGCGGCGCTGAGGGGATACCGCTGCGTGTTCACCATCCCGGACAAGATGAGCAGCGAAAAGGTCAACTCCCTCAAGGCCTTTGGCGCCGAGGTTCACATCTGCCCCACCAACGTGCCCGCCGACCACCCGAGCAGCTACTACGAGACGGCCAAGCGCCTCGCCAAGGAGCTCGGCGCCTTCTACCTGAACCAGTACCACAACCCCGACAACATCGAGGCCCACTACCACACCACCGGTCGCGAAGTCTGGGAGCAAACCGCTGGTGAACTCGACTACTTCGTCGCCGGTATCGGCACCGGCGGGACGATGAGCGGCGCCGGCAAGTTCCTCAAGGAGAAGAAGCCGGAGATCCAAAACGTGGCGGTTGATCCGGTCGGTAGCGTCTACCACGATCTCTTCAAGACCGGCACCATGCCAGTCCCGCACGTTTACAAGGTCGAGGGCATCGGTGAGGACATGGAGTGTGGGGCGGTCGACTTCTCGGTCATGGATGATGTCCGGCAGGTCAACGATCGTCAGTCATTCCTGGCGGCGCGCCGCCTGGCGCGGGAGGAGGGTCTGTTCGCCGGTGGATCGAGCGGCACGGCGATCCACACAGCGCTCGAGGTGGCCCAGGAGGCCGGTCCCGGCAAGATCGTAGTTGCGATCCTGCCCGATGGTGGTCGAGCCTACGTATCCAAGTTCTTCTCCGATGAGTGGATGCGGGACATGGGCTTTATGGATACTGAGTCGGCCACGGTGGGCGATCTGATCCGCACCAAGAACGGCCCCCTGATCACCGCCGCCCCGGACGAGTCGGCGGCGACGGTGGTTCAGCGTATGCGCGAGCACGGTATCTCGCAGCTACCGGTAATCGACCCGGAGGGCCGGGGCGTCGGCATGGTACACGAGCTCGACTTGCTCAAGCTGGTGCTCGAGAATCGCAAGCGACTCGAGCAACCGATCTCCGAGGTGATGGCGCCCCTGGCCGGCGTGCTCGAGCCCAACGATACGGTGGCCGACATCAAACGCGTCTTCGCCGATGATAACGTGGTGGTGGTCTGCGAGAACAAACGCCTAACCGGCATCGTGACCAAGGTCGACCTCATCGAGTTTCTGGCGCGGCCCAACGGGGCCACTGCCCCCTGAGGCCGGAGCTTGCCCATGAAGATCGAGACCCTCAGCATTCACGCGGGGCAGCGTCCCGAGCCAACCACCGGCGCGGTGATGACCCCGATCTCCCTGGCTACCACCTACGTGCAGAGCCGCCCTGGCGAGCACAGCGGCTTTGAATACTCGCGCACCCATAATCCGACCCGCTTCGCCCTCGAGGACTGCGTGGCGGCCCTCGAGGGTGGCGAGCATGGCCTGGCCTTTGCTTCGGGCAGCGCCGCCACCGATGCGGTGATGCACCTGCTCTCGTCCGGCGACCACGTGGTCTGTATGGACGACGTCTACGGCGGTACCCGGAGGATGTACGAGCAGGTCTGGACGCGCCATGGCGTGGATTTCACCTTCGCCGATCTGTCGAGGCCAACCGCCCTGGCCGAGGCGATCACCCCGAAGACCCGTCTGGTCTGGGTCGAGACGCCGACCAACCCGCTGCTCAAGCTCGTCGACATCGCCGCCACCGCCGAGGTTTGCCGCGCCCACGATCTCCTGTTGGCGGTCGATAACACGTTCATGACCCCCTATTTCCAACGACCGTTGGAGCTCGGGGCGGATCTCGTGGTGCACTCCACCAGCAAGTATCTGAACGGCCACTCCGACGTCGTGGGTGGCCTGGTGATCAGCGCCAACTCTGAGCTCCACGAGCGCCTCGCCTTCGTGCAAAACTCGGTGGGCGCGGTGCCCAGCCCCTTTGACGCCTTTCTGGTATTGCGCGGGCTCAAGACCCTACACGTTCGGATGGAGCGGCATCAGGAGAACGCGATCGCCCTCGCCGAGTGGCTCGAGGGCCATCCCCAGGTCGAGGCGGTCAACTACCCCGGCCTCGCGAGCCATCCCCAGCACGAGCTGGCCAAGCGCCAAATGTCCGGTTTCGGCGGCATGATAACCGCTCGCATCAAGGGCGACCTGGCGCGGGTCAGCGACGTGCTCGCCGCCTGTGAAATCTTTGCGCTGGCGGAGTCCCTCGGCGGGGTGGAGAGCTTGATCGAGCACCCGGCGATCATGACCCACGCCTCGGTGCCGGCGGCGGAGCGCCAGATGCTCGGCATCGACGACGGATTGGTGCGCCTCTCGGTGGGGATCGAGTCTGTCGACGACCTGCGTGCCGATCTCGAGCGCGCCCTCGGCTAGATGAAGTAGGCGATGGCGATCAACAGGTCGGTGCCCAACACCAGACCAACGTTCGCGCCGAGCGCCGGCACCATCGGCTCGTGTTCGTGGCCGTGGCGCAGGGCGGTGACCGACGCCTTGATGGCCAGCGGCAGGGTGAGCAGGGTCAACAGCAAGGTGGTCGGAAACCAGGCCAGCAGCACGCCGGCACCGATGAAGGCGTAGGTGCCGAACAACGCCGCGGCATAGAGGATGGCGGCGTTGCGGTGGCCAAGCACGATCACCAGGTGGCGGCGGGCGCCGGCCCGATCCGCCTCGGCGTCCGGGAACTCATTTAGCAGGAGCAACAGGGCGGTGAGGATCCCGGGCGGGATCGCCACCAGAATGACGTCGAGGGGCAGCTGCCCGGCCTGCGCGAAATAGGTGCCGATCACTACGAAGGAGCCAAGCGTCGCCCCGGCGGCCAACTCGCCGAGCATCCAGCGGGAGAGGTGGCTGGTG
>JAUUZB010000032.1 GCA_030590185.1 Deltaproteobacteria bacterium | reverse complement strand
ACGCACCTGGTCCACCGCGAGGGCTTCGTCGATCCACTCGAGGCATTGGTGATGGCTGGCAAGGTCACCACTCTGCCGGAAGTCTGCCTAGAGCTGATCGGGCAGCGGGCGCCGAGTGGCGCCGGCGCAGTACCGGTCGTGGCCCGCAGCGCCCTCCCCCGGGGCACGGTCGTCCTGGGCGCCTCCCTGGGCAGGATGTTCGGCGATTTATCCACCGGCGTCGGCCGCTTCAACCTCGCTGGCTGGACCGGCGAGCTGGTGGCTGTGGTCGCCATCACCGACCGCCTGCAGTGGCCGATTCTGCCCGCCCTCTCCTACCAATTCGGCGATGCGGGCGGTGTCGAGTGGATCCCCTGGGCCGGTATGTACAACTGGGGGATCGCCTTCGGCGAGGAAGACTTCCACATCTACGACGGCTTCCACCTGCCGGACCTCTGGCTCTCCGCCTTCATCGGCGCCGGCCTCGACGTGCGGGTCTGGCTCACCGAGACCATCAGCCTCAACTTCTCGACCAGCGCCACCTCGGTGGCACGCATCTCCCCGAGTGAGGAGGGGCGCGTGGCGCCCAACACCTGGCGCCAGAATCTCTACCTCGGCTACTCCCAAACCCTGCCGGCGCCGTTGGACATGGTGACCATCAACCTCTCGGCTGGGGGCCACGGCAACTGGCTCGCCGAGGGCGTGGCGCCACGGGTGATCTCAGCCCAGAGCCCGCGCTTCGATTTTGCGATCACCTTCGGCTCGCCCTACTGGCGCAGCATCCGTCACCTGCCGTTGCTACAGTTCTACCTGACCGACTACCTCTACTTTGACATCTATGCGACCTGGCTCTACGACTTCCCGGCCGACGAGTGGCAGGAGACCTACATGCTCGGCCTCGGGACGGTCATCGAGTGAAGGCTCATCAGCCCGATCCCCGCCCGAAGCGACGCCAGAGCAGATAGGCGGGCAAGGCCGCCAGGAGCAGGCCAGCTCCAGCCAGGGCCAACCGGCGTTGCCCTGGGTCGATCAGGAGACTGACGGTCGTAAAGAGCGCGGTCATCATCACGACCAGTGGCGGAAGTATGCCCAGGGGCGCCCGCCAGCTCAGGGGTTCACCCACCCGGCGGTGGCGCAGGATCAAGACGCCAACCGCGGCCAGGGCATAGAAGATCCACACACTGAAGGTGAAAAAACCGAGCAGGCTGCGGAAATCGTTGGAGGCGACATAGCAGAGGGTGGCCAACAGGATCGTAGCGATCGCCAGCACCGGCGTCCCGAACCGGCCGTGGACCCGAGCGAGAAAAGCGGGGGCCATCCCGCCGCGCGCCATGGCGTAGCCCAGACGTGAGACGACCAGGACGTTGCCGTTGATTGCACCGAAGGTGCTGATCACCACCAACACCGCCACCAGCCGCCCGGCGTCGGTTCCAAAGGCCGCACCGATCGCATCCGAGAGCACCTGCTGCGAAGTGGCCGCCTCGCCAGCGGGCAGGAGAACGCTGACCGCCACCTGCACCAACGCGTAGAGCGCGACCAACACCGCAGTGCCGATGAACACCGTACGCCCCAGGTTCCGGGCCGGGTCCCGCAGCTCCCCACTCACCAGGGTTACATCGGACCAACCGCTGTAGGTCCACAGCACGCCGACCAGGGCCATCAGCCAGAGCCTGAAGTCCACTCCGGTCTCCGGACTCGCAGCCGCCACCGGACCCGCGGCTCCGACGCCATCACCGCCACCGACCAACAGCGCGGCCGCACAAAGCAGGACAATCATACCGACCTTAATCGCGGTCAGCAGGCGCTGGGACCAGGCGCTGGTCTTGATCCCGGCAAGATTGAGTAGACCGGCCAGGAGTAGCGCCGCCGCGGCCCCAACACTCGCCAGCTCCGTGTGACCGCCGAGCCCGACCGCCTCGGTCAGATAGCGGCCGAGGATCAAGGCGATGACCGCCATGGAGGAAGGATAGGTAACGAGCAGCGCAACCCACCCCGCGATGAAGGCGAGTCCATCGCCGTAGGCCTCGCGGTAGAAGACGAAGAACCCACCGTCCCGTGGTAGCCGAGCGCCGGACTCGGCGTAGCAAAACGCACCACACGCAGCGATAGCGCCACCGAAGACCCAGAGCGCGAGTCCTCCCGCCAACGACGGGGCGGCGGCGGCCACCTGACTCGGGGCAAAGAAGATCCCGGAGCCGAGGATGATGCCGACGTAGATCGCCGTCGCGTCCCAGAGACGCAGCTGACGCGACAGGGTGTGGTTCGGCTCGCTCACGCCGGGGCAATGTAATAGATCAATCCAGACAACGACAGCCGAAGGTGGAGGTCTCGAATGACGACGACGGAGCAGCGGGGACAGAGCCAGGTCGCTCAGGTCGCGGGCGCGGCCCAGGCGCGTGGGGACCGCGAGGCGCTCTTCCCCGACGGCCACCGTTTCGAGGCACTGGTGCGCGCCTCTTACTCCGCCATCTGCGAGTCCCTGGCCGACTGTGACATCAATCTCCTTTTCAATCAGACCTCCGACGAGTCGGATCCGCGCAGCGCCTTCCGCCAGGACTACGGCGCCCTGCTCGGCCCGGGACTGAACCTGATCATGCCGACCGCCGCGGCCTACATGTGCGCCCCGGGGCGCAACCGGGTCTTCCTGCCGGAGGGCACCGATCGAACCCTGGTGGCCTACCTCCAACGCATCGGCTTTCTGGGCGAGGTGATCTTCCACGACGGTGAAGCTGCCATGCTCGCTGAGCTGCGGCGTTCCCATCGACGGCTCTACTCCATCGACGATCTCGGGGACGGTGCCGACGACGTCACGATCAACAGCCAGCACGACATGATCTTCATGAATTCCAAGGAGACCGTCCGCCAGCTCTCGAGCTTCGCCGCCGAGGAGGTCCACAAGGACATGTTCGAAGTCGGCGAGGCCGACTACCGCGCGGCTGCCCGGCCTGGCCGCAAGGTCTATCTCAAGACCTGCAACACCGAGAACGCGGGCGAGGGCGTCTTCCCGAGCGAGAGCGTCGAGGAGTTCATGACCGAGCTGCGCGGGATTCGGAAACGAACCGAGCGGTATGGTCTCAATCCCATCGTCGTGATCCAGCCAGAGATCGTGGGCCAGAACAGGAGCTTCCAGATCTTCCTCCGCCCGGAGGAGCACGACCGCATCCCGGTGGTCGCCTTGTCGGATCAGCTCGTCGATCCGACCGGTCGCAAGTACGCCGGCAGCCTAAACCACGTGGTGACCCCCGAGCGCACCGAGCCGGTGGCCCCCGCCATCCTGGATCTCGTCGAAAAGGTCCACCAACACTGTCCGCGCGCCTTCGGCTTCGTGATGTGCGACTACTTCGAACAGTCGGACGGCACCATCGTTACCTTCGACCCCGGATTGCGACCCTCCTCCAATACCGGCGCCGCCATGGTCAAGCTGTGGGTCGAGGAGGCCACCGGCCAGAGCGCCGGGGTCACCAACAGCCCGTGGTTCGACTTCAAAGAGCCAGGGATGACCTACGACCGGATCGTCGAGCGGCTCGGGGATTACGCCGACCCGGACTCCATCGTCGCCAACCGGCTAGGGGTGTTACCGCGGGGTCACAACCCGATCCAGGGCAAGACGCGCTTCATCATCATCACGCCGGAACCCGGGGATTATGCCGACTTCCGCGCCGAGCTCGAGCAACGGATCATCCATTGACCCAGGCGGGCGTCGACAAGCACTCGCCCGTCGCCTATAGGGATCGCGCCGAGTCACACCCATGACTGAAGCCCCGATGAATCGCCGCTTCCGTTCCTCCTACGACTGCGTCGTGGTGGGCGCGGGTAACGGTGGCCTGATGGCGGCCGCCCGCCTCGCCAAGCGGGGCGTCCAGGTTCTACTCCTCGAGCAGCACAACGTCCCGGGCGGCTTTGCCTCCAGCTTCGTGCGCGGTCGGTTCGAGTTCGAGGTGGCGCTCCACGAAATCCCAGACCTCGGCACCCCCAGCCAGAAAGGCACCCTTGGCTACACCTTTGTTGAGGAGCTCGGTATCGACATTGACTGGGTGCGGGTGCCGGAGGCCTATCGGATCATCTCGATCGCCGACGGCGACCGATTCGATGTCAGCCTCCCCTTTGGCAAGAGCGCCTTCATCGACGCCGTGGTCGAGGCCGTCCCCGGTAGCCGCCGCGCGGTCAAGCGCTACTTCGACCTCTTCGGGGAGGTGATGGACGCCTTCCTCTATCTCGGCAGAGCCAAGGGCAAGCCCAGCCCGTTGCGCCTGATTACCGAGCACGCCAACTTCCTCAAGGTGGCCTCCTACACGGTGCAGGAGGTGGCGGACGCCCTCGGGGTGCCGAAACGCGCCCAGGACATCATTCACGGTTACTGGCCCTACCTCGGCCTGCCGATCGACCGCATCGATTTCACTCTGTTCGCCGCCATGGTGCACCAGTACGTCACGACCGGTGGCTACGTCCCTCGGTGTCGCTCCCACGAGATGTCGACGGGTCTGGCCCGTTGCATCAGGGAGGCGGGGGGCGAGATCGCCTTCAACACCCGGGTCGAGCGCATCCTGGTCGAGTCTGGACAGATCACCGCGGTCGAGACCCAACAGGGTGATCGCATCGCCACCCGCAGCGTGATCTCCAACGCCTCACCGACGCTGGTCTACAACCGGCTCATCCATCCCCGCCAGGAGGTGCCGGCCACCGCCCACAAGGAATGCAACGGCCGGATCATGGGCACCAGCTGCTTCGTGGTCTACCTCGGCCTTGCCGCCTCCCCGGAGGAGCTCGGCCTGGACAGCTACAGCTATTTCGTAGCCGGCGACCTCGACAGCCGGCGGGTCTACGACACCTTTGGCGCCCTCGACCTCACCTCCGGGTCCGCCGCCGTCTGCCTCAACGCCGCGGTGCCGGACTGCTCCCCCCCGGGCACGACCATCCTCTCGCTCACCACCCTCTACCAGCCCAACGTTTGGGCTGGCGTTTCGCCCCGCGATTACTTCGCGACCAAGGATCGGATCGCCGCCGCCATGGTCGCCCAGTTTGAGGAGGCCACCGGGACGTCATTGCGGGCGCACGTCGAGGAGGTAGCCGTGGCGACGCCGCAAACCATGGCTCGCTACACGGGCGCCTACAAGGGAGCCGTGTATGGCTACGAGCCGGAGCCCTGGGACTCGTTGATCCCGCGCCTGATGTCCCTCCAGCAAGAGCGACACATCCAGGGCCTCGAGTTCTGTGGCGGCTTCGCGGCCCGTGGCCACGGCTATAGCAGCGCCCTCGCCTCCGGCAAGCTCGCCGCCTCCATCACCCAGCACCAGCTCGGCAAACAGGGAGGGGACGCCCCATGAAGATCCCGATCAAACGACCGATCAAGGTCAAGGGGCACGTGCGCGATCTGATCGCCTTCCGTGAGTTGTTGCCGCAACGGCGCCAGCGCTTCGCCAATGCCTCGCGCCAACCCTCAACCGCAGATCCGATCCGCGACCTTGCCGCCCAGCTCCACCCGGAGCGCCAACACCTAATCGTCGAGTCCGTCCGCCAGGAGACCCCAACCACCCGCACCTTTCGCCTTATCCCAGACCCAGACTCCACCACCCGCTGCCTGGCCTATTTCCGAGCCGGCCAGTACATCAGCCTCAAGCTGATGATCGATGGTTTCGCGGTCACCCGGCCGTTCTCCATCTCCTCCGCACCGCTCGACGCGCTCAAGGGGCACTACGACATCACGGTCAAGCTGCGCACCGAGGGTTTCTTCACCCCTCACGTGTGGAAGCATTGGTCCGTTGGTACCCGGGTCGAGACCTCCGGGCCAACGGGGTTCTTCTACCTGGACCCGTTGCGCGACACACCACACATCGTCGCGCTGGCGGGCGGCTGTGGGATCACCCCGTTTCGCGCCATGGCCCGCGAGCTGATACACGGCGACCTCGACGCCCGGCTGACCATCCTCTACGGCAGCATCGCCGCCGATGACATCATCTTCCGGGATGAGCTCGATGCTCTCGTCAGCCAGGCTCCGGACCGGTTGCGTGTCGTACACATCCTGAGCGGCGACGGTCAGGCCTTTGACGGCTGCGAGACCGGGTTTCTCAACGCCGATCTGCTCGAGCGTACGCTTGGCCGCGAAACCCTGCTCGACTGCAGCATCTTCATCTGCGGGCCACAGGTGATGTACGACTTCGTACAGAACGAGTTGGCGGTGATCGGCGTGCCGAGCCGACGGATCCGCCGCGAGGTCTTTGGCGTGCCGGTCGACATCACCGTCGCCCGGGGGTTCCCCCGCGACAGGGCGGACGCGCAATACACCATCCAGGTCCAACGCGGCCACGAGCACCACGAGATTCCAGCGGTGGCGAGAGAGAGCGTCCTGGTCGCGCTCGAGCGGGCCAAGCTAACCCCGGACTCCGACTGCCGCTCGGGTGAATGTGGCTTGTGCCGCACACGCCGGCTGGCGGGGGAGTTGTTCATGTCTCCTCAAAACGACGGGCGACGTGAAGCGGACCGGAACAACGACTTCTTTCACGCCTGCGCGGCCTATCCGATGAGCGATCTGGAGATCGAGCTGCAATACTAATCCATGCGCTCTTTTCTACCGCTGCTGATTGTCGCCGCGTTCTGCGCTCGAGCCCAGGGAGCCTCCCCTGAGCCGTCGGCGCCCACGCTTCGAACGCCGGCGCAGGTCGGCAGCCTTCACCGTGCGGCCGCGACCTTCGAGTCGGTCCTCGATCTCTATCGCCTCTCTCTCGTCGAGCTAGTGGTCGCCACCCGGCGAGTACGCGAGGCCGGGGGAGCCGACGAGGCCACGCCCAGCGACCCGCCGCCCGAGCCGGTGGTTGAGGTCTACGCGCGGATCGCCCGCACCCTGCGGCATCGTATCCCCGAGGCTAGCCTGCCGCCGATCGCCCGCGGCTATCATGCCGAGGCCATGGACGCCCTCGACGCGCTCGCCGCGGCTGATCACCTCCATCAAATCCCTGGGCCAAGCCGCGCCTTCGTCGTTGCCCTGCGCGAGCTCGCCCGAAGCGCCCACGCCGTCGTCGACCTCTTTTCCCGGAAGCGCCCGATCCTCGCCCGGGTGATCGACCAGAGCGCCATCTACGATGAGCTGTCCGACGCCCTCGACGAATTCGCAGCCGCCGAGGAGGAGATCAACGTCCGGCGTCGCCAACGCGCCAACCCCGACGGCATAGCGGGCGCCTTTCGCCGTACCGAGATCGCCCTCGGGCACCTGTTAGATGTCTGGGCCGCAGCCCGTCAGATGGGGATCGACCTCACCGCCACCGATGGGGAGCCGATCGTCGACATGCAGATCCCGCCCCAGATCTCGACCGCCGTCCTCGAGCTGATCGTCGCCCGGGTGGAGCTGCGCCTGGCAGAGCTCGAGCCGGTGATCGTCGCCATGGAGGCGGCGCCGGCTGCGATTCCGAGCCCGCTGCAATCCGTCGAGCTGGTGCCCGACGGTGAGAAGGGCGGCAAAGCCCACCTCGAGTGGAGCGCGCCACCGGTGGGGGCCACCGCTGTCGCCGAGCTGCGCATCTACCGCCGCGAGGATCGCGCCGCCACGCTGGAGCAACTTCGAGTGATGTTTCAATGCCAGGGAAAATCTCGGGCGCAGGCAGACGCCGCGGCCGAGGAGGCGCTCGAGGCCCTCGCCCCGGAGGCGGTGCGAGTCGCGACCTTAGCCCCCGGGCGCACGCGGTATACTGAAAATCTCGAGACCCTGCCGGTGAGCGCCCCCCTCTACCGCGTCCTCCCGGTCAGCTCCTTCGGCGTCGAGGGCGAGGGGCCTGAGGCACGCTCCGCCTTCCTGCCCCCCCGTCCCGACGGCGCGCGGCTGGTCACCGCGGAGGCGGTGGCACCCCCACCCGACGCACCCGACTTTTACCATCTCGCCGACGCCGTCGAGGTGCGCTGGCGCCTGGCGGACAGCGACCCGCAGCGCTATGGCGAGGCCGCCGATGCCCATGAGGCGCTCGCCCGCGCCCACGATCTGCCCCTCATCGCTCTCTACGCCGTCGAGCGCCGCGCCAGCACCGGCCAGGATCGCGGCCGGATCATTGCTGAGCTCCCGGCTGGCGAATCGAGCTTCGTGGATCATCCCCCCCTCGAGCTGTTGCGACGAGGTCTCCAGTACCGAGTCTACGCGGTCACCGCCGCTGGACAGCCGGGTCGCACCACCGCGGCCTGCGAGTTCTCTGAGGTCCTGAGCCACGACCCGAGCCAAGATCTGGTGCTCGCGGCCGCCGGGGCTGGGTACCTCGAGCGACCGACGACCCATGAGCGCCAGATGATCCAGCGTTTCAAGGATGAGGCGCTCTACGAGGAGGCCAAGCTACGCTTCGGTCAACGGGAGGACTCCGAGCAGGTCTGGCTGCGCTGGTGGTCCTCGGCCCCAGAGGAGGCACGGATTGGCTGGCTTCGTGGGATGACCGCGACGCTAGCCGCGAAAGAGAAGGGACGTTTCCTGGGGAGTTGGGATCTGTCCCTGAGCGAACGCGACGAGCCCTGGGCAAGGGCGGAGATCTTCCTCGCCAGCCAACCGCCCCAGCTGGCCGACGAGGTTGACCGCTGGTGGTCGCTTCTCGATGAGGCCGCACGGCAAACCGCACGGCAGGGTTGGCGCCAGAGCCTCAACGCAGCCCACCGTTCATGGCTCGAGCCCCGGTTCAGCGGCGACGACGACACGAGGGCGGCGGCCGAAGCCCCTGCCCGTCTGCTCATCTGGTGGAGCTCCCGCGGCGTGCTCGAGCAGGCACGCCTAGACGCCTGGTGGAACGACCTCGCCGAGTCAGAACGCTCCGCGGCGCTGCGCGCCTGGTACGACAGCTTGCCCGAGCCGGCGCGCCTGGGAGTGCGGTGGCCAGATTGGGAGACGCGCACGGCGGCGGAGCAACGGGCCGCGCTCGCACGCCCACCGGCCTACATGCCAGATCCACTGTTCAAGGAGTTGCTCGCCTGGTTGGCCTGGGAGGACCTCACCGGTGAGGCGCGCCTTGCTGCCATCCGCGAGGAGGTCGGCGACTTGGCCGCGAGCACCAGTGCCCTCAAGCTGGCGCTGCGGCCAGCTGACAAGTTGGCGGGCTTCCGGCTCTTGTTTTGGATCCTGATGGCGCTGCTGAGCAGCGGAACCCTCTCCTTTGTGATTCGCGGGCTGATCCCACGACGCCGTTGAGGCGACGAATCGCAACTGAAGCTCAGACGCCCAGACTTGACCTGTGCTTTCCCACCGGGCTAGCAAGGATAGAAGATGAGCGCTCGCACCCTCAAACACGCCCTGAGCCGACCCGGCTTCTGGTTCACGGTCCTGATTGGCGGCGTCCTGGCGGCCACGGTCACCCCACTGTGGGGTGGCGTCGTCGTTGGAGTTGGCGTGCTGAGCATGCTGCGCGTGACCTTCAAGAGCGGTCTGCACCAAAAGCTCCTGTTCGAGGACGACAAACGCGGCCGCGGCATCAAGCGCAAGCTAAAGGCCACCGAGCGCCGGGCCCTCGACGAGATCGCCGCCTACTGCCAAGAGTTGCGAGAGAACGCCTTCGACTCCGACCTCGCTGGAGAGACCTGGGACAAAGCTTGGGAGCTGGTACGCAACGCCACGGGGCAGGACGGCACCAAGGAGCTGCAACAGTTCGTCCTGAGCCTACCACCCCTGGAGGAGGCTGACTCAGGGCCGGGCCTTCAGGACAAGATCCAGAAGGACCTCGAGCACCGCCGGAAGATCGACAGGGAGCTGGACCTGCTCTAGTCAGGCCCTCGCTACCAACCGCCTACCAGCGTCCCACCACCTCCACCCTCGCCCCGGCAAAGGCCGGGTACTCGCGGCACACCCCTGACACGCACTTGAGTCCGCCCCGTTGGGTGCCCCCCACCACGTTGAGCTTGAGCGCACTACTCACCTCGAGGCCAACGATGCCCGCGAAGAAGATGGTTCGAATCTCCTCCTCATCGACCGTGCCCTCCGCGAGGGTGTCGTAGCCGAGCTCGAAGGTGACGTTCCCGACCCCACTCTTCTCCAGGCCGAGGTACGTGCTGCCGCGCCAATAATCTCGCTCGCCCAGCTCGCGGTACTCGGTGTCGCTGGCCGGGTGGAGGGCAAAGCCTCCTCCGATGGGAAAGGACCAATCGACGGAGAAGTGAACCATCGATTTTAGGAAGGCGTCGTTTTGGGTTTCGTTGCGGTAGCCGACGGTGAGCTTGAGCGGCGACGCCCCGTTCCATAGGCCGAGCTCGCCGCCGCCCCAACCGTGGAGTTGCCGTACCTCCTGGTCCTCGCCCGCGAAACGCACCAGGGCGTTCCCGATCAAGACCAGATCGATGCTCTCGATATATTGTTCCACCTTGAGGCGGCCGCCCACGGCGTCCCGCGAATTCAAGACCTCCTCCTGGATTCGCTGCAGGGTGGGCACGCGGTTGTAGGCGGTGCGGTTGCCAACCGCGGTGTTGGTGCTGCCGAGCTGCTCGAAGCCGCTAATGTAGATGCCCTCCAATAGAAAAGTCGTGTCTCCGAAGTGGAGGTCAGCGGTGCCGTAGGCGGCGATCCCGAACTGTTCGGTGCCGGCCAACATCCGAACCTGACCGTCTGCCTCCCCGTAGACCGACAGCCAATCGGTGATTTCGCTCAGCTCGAAGAACGCTCCAAAGCTCTGCGACCAATCCTGGTCGCTCTCCAGCAGACTAACGCGGGGATAGAGAAACAGGGCGTGGGCGCCGAGGTCGACGCCATCCCAACCGCGGAAGTGGTACTCGCCGCCGACCATGACGTCGTTGGTGTCCTTGACGAACTTTTGTGACACCGTGTCGAGGTTGACCGGGTTCACGGCGCCGGCGAACAAGCTCGCCTCGTGGGCATCTCCGCTGTAGCGGATCTCACCGCCACGGATCGTGTTGTCAACGCCGACCTCATCCTCCTTGCGCAGGGAGAGCAGGATGCCGCGACCGAGCTGGCGGTAGAAATCACCGCCCACCAACCGCCAATCGCCGAGCTGATACTCGGCCTTGAAGCGCTCGAGGCGCAGATCGTTCTTGTAGGGCAAGCCGCTCGGCTCTGGACGCTCATAGAAGGTGGTGGTGTCGAGCCGTAGGTGGGCGCTGAGATCACCGGCGTGACCGTTCAGGTTGATGCGGTTGATCAGGATCCCGTAGTTGTCATCATCGACGTTGCCGTTGGCGTTGTCGATGTGCGACTCGGCGGTGGTCGAGTGGGTGACCGTGACGTCGATGTCGCTGACATCGTCGGCCCGCGCACCGCCCGCGGCCAGAACCATCGCGGTCGTGAGGCTGGCGAGCGAGGCGAGGCGAGGCACGGGAACGTCGACTCCGGTCTACTCGGCCAAGAGCTTCTCGAGAAGGGCGCGGTAGTGGACCTCATCGCCATTCTGGTAGCCACCGTGGGCGTAGGCGATACGACCCGATTTGTCGAGGAAGATGGTGTAGGGCACCGAGCCGCGCGGGTTGAGCTTGGCGCTCACCGAGCCGCTCAGATCGGTGGCCACCGTATGGCTCCACCGCTTGCGCCGCACCATGCTGCGCACGTTGGCCACGGTCTCCGGCCCGTCGGTGGCGATGGCAAATAGCGCCAGGCGATCCTCACCGACCTTTTTGCGATAGGCATCGAGCTCGGTGAGCTCGTGTTTGCAGGGTGTGCACCAGGTGGCCCAGAAGCTGACCACCGCGACCTTGCCCACGACGTCCTGGTTGCGCAGGCGCTTGCCCTTCAGGGTCTTGAGCTCGAAACGCGGCAGGGTCTTGCGCTCGCCAGCCGGCTCCAACACGAAGGCTCCGCCGCCGGCCCAGGCCGCGGGAGCCGCCAGCGAGAGGGCCAGCAGGACCCCGCCCACCGCAACGGTGGTACGCGCCACGCCCCGGCTCACAGCCTAGCCTCGATCACCGCCTCCGTGGCGCTCGGATCCGAGTCCACACGTCGCTCGATGATGGTCATGTCGCAGAGATCGACGATCAGATTGAGCGGCTGCACCGTGGAGTCGCCACCGGGAAAATAGGGCTCGATCACGAAGTCGGTGT
>JAUUZB010000467.1 GCA_030590185.1 Deltaproteobacteria bacterium | reverse complement strand
TCAACCCCTTGAGTACCGCCGTATAAAACCGCGTCATCTCGAGACGGTTGACCTTGAACTTGTTGTACTGGCGCTCCGCCTCCTGGATTTGGATGTTCGCCTGGTCCCCGGCCTTCTGCTCGAACCACATCAGGCCGATCGCCTCGTAGACCTCCGGGAACTGGCTGCGGGATGCGACCGCCTTCTCGAACCACTTGAGCGAGCCGTCGTAGTCCTTCTTGCGCCACAGGGTGACGCCCTGGCCGAGGAAGGCGTGGGCAAAGTCGGTGTTGATCTTGAGCGCCTTGTCGTAGGCCCCGATCGCCTTGTCAAAGTCGCCCTTCTCGCGCAGGATGCCGCCAATCAGCGTGTGGTACTCCGGCTCCTGCACGTGCTCCGCCTGGCGCTCCGGCTCGCGCAGCACCTTGAGCGCCTCGTCATACTTGCCGTTGGCGTAATAGAGTCGGGCGAGCCCATAGAAATAGCGAGTCGAGGCGGGTACCAGCGTCCGAGCCGCGACCAGGTCCTTGAAGCCCTTGGGGAGCTTGCCATCGGCGACCAACGCCACGCCGCGGGTGTAGAGGCGCGCCGGGCTCTCGCCCCCGATCTCGATCGCCTTGCTCGCAGCCTTGACCGCTTCGCCGGTGAGGCCCTGGTTGAAATAAACCTCGGAGCGAGCCAACTCGATGAAGGCGCGATCGTTGGTGCCGAGATCCTCGGGCGGCATGTTGCCCAGGCGCTCGAGCTCCTGCATCAACAGGACGGGGTCGCCGCCCTTGCGCGCCTGACCGATGACGTGGCCCGCGGCCGCCGGTACATAGTTGGTGTTAACCGTGTTGGCCATCGCCCAAAAGTGCGCGGCGTTGTGATCGTTGCCGTCCTGATCGTGGGCGCTGGCCAGGCTCGCGGCGTAATGGGGCGCGCCCGACTTGGAATCCTGGGCCTTGCGCAGGTTGTCGCGACCTTTCTTGAGCTCGCCGGTGGCGCGTTGGGCTAAACCGAGGGTCCAGTTCAGGCGCTCGGAAATACCGCCCTTGTCGAGAATGGCCTTGGCGATGGTGATCGCCTCCTCCGGGCGGTCCTCGCCGTAGGCCACCAGCGCCTCGGCACCGTAGCGCTCAGCGCGCTCGATGTTGTCGCCCACCGACTCCTCGAGATATTCCATCGCCTTGGGCTTGTGCTCCTCGAGACCGTGGTCGATCCAAAGCAGGGAGTAAGCCTCGGCCAGACCGGCCACCGCCTTGGCATAGCCGCCCTTGGCCTCCAGGGCCTGCTCATACTTCTCGATGCCGTTGCGCAGGTTCGCGGCGTCCGCCATCTCGACCAGGGGCCGCGCCTCAAAAACCAGGGTCTGGGCCAGGTGGGAGCGGTTGGCCTCCCACAGGTAGGCGGCGGTCGCGCCCGCGAAGATCACGGTGCCGATGATGATGTGCAGGATAGCGCGACCGGCGCGTTCCCGAGGTACGTCGGTGGTGGCGAACTCGTCGAAGTCGTCAGCCTGCTCGGGCTCTTGGGTGGCAGGGCTGTCGGGTTTCTTGTTCTCGTCCATCTACCCACTCTCCTGAAAATGCGAGAGAAATTCGGATTTGAGCGGAGTACCAGGGGCCCGAGGGGCGTGTCAATCGAGTTGGGCCGAGAGCCCAAGGCTCAGACCTCAGGCCTTCTTCTCGGCTTCCATCTTCTGGATGAGCTTCTCCACCTCTTCGAGCGCCTTGGCGGTGGCCATGGCAAGGGCGCGGGCACGCAGGCCGGCCTCGTCCTTGCCCTCTGGATCGAGCTCGATGGCGCGCTTGAGATCACTCAGGGCCTGCTCGAACTCACCGTTCTGCAGCAGCAGCTCCCCACGGTTGACAAAGGCGTGCAGGTGCTCCTCGTCGAGCTCCACCGCGGTGGTGTACTCCTCGTAGGCCTCATCCTTCATGTCGAGCTGCTGATAGACCGCGCCGAGCATGGTGTGGAAGTAGGCGTCGTAGGGATTGGCGAGCACCAGCGCCTCGAACACCGCCCGGGAGTCGTGGTAGCGCCCCTCCTGAAACAGGGAGTAGCCGTACTCGGCGATGTTGTAGGCCTCGTCCATGGTCATGCCCTGGAGCTGGGCCCAGGTCATTTCGCCGAGGATGAACTTCTCGAGGCGCTCGAAGGTAAACAGGTCCTCCGGCTGAGCCTCGACGAGCTGCGGCAGGTCGACCTCGCCCTTGTCGACCGCCTCGGCGATCTCCTCGAGATTGAGCTCGTCCACCGGCTTGCCGTCGACCGTGAACTTCTCGGCGTATTCCTCGCTCTTGTCTTTTTCGTCGGGCATCGGTCGCTCCTGAATGGGCGAAACTGCGCGCCGGCAATACAGCACAACGCCGGGGGGATGAAAAGGGCCCAAAAAAAACGGCGGGGAAGGCCCCGCCGTTTTGAGAATCTATGTCTGGTCCGGAGCTAGCGCACGTTCCGGATCGGAGTCATCGCCATGTCGTGCATGGCCTTCATGAGATTGGACATCATCTCATTGAGCTGCTTCCACTTGTGCATCAGCATCTGAACCTTCTGCATCAAGGCGGTGCTGCTCTCCATGTTGGCGTTGACCCGGCCCTCCATCTCGCTCTTGCGCTGGGCCTTCATCTCAATCTGCTTGCCGGCCATGTCGGTGACGCCCTTGACGATGCCGCCGTAAATCGGGATGGCGCTCGCCGCCGAGCCGACCGCTCCGAGCAGACCGGATTTCACGCTCGCCTCGCTCTTGCGCCGCTCACGCCGCTGCTCGAGCTTCTCGGCGATGGCCGCCTTCTCCATGGCGTCGCGCAGCTTGCCTTCATACTGCTCGCCCATCTGGGCCATGAACATGAAGATCAGGTCCTCAATCGGGATGCCCGGGTTCTGGATGTCACGGATCAAGGTGTCCAGCTTCGCCTCGCGGGCGTGGCTGTTCATGATCGAACGGCAAGCGTGGGACAGGCCCGCGGTGGTGATGCCGCCGACGCCGTCCATGGTCTGGGCGATGTTGGCGTAGCTGCCCCACTTGGCCGCCTGCATGGTGCTGACCAGGCTGCTGCTGCCGGACATGCCGCCGGAGCCGAGGGCCAAGCCCGCCATGTTCAGGCCGCTGAGGCCGGAGCCAGCGCTGCCCTGCTTGAGCGCCTGGGAGACCATAAAGCCCCCGGCCATGCCGCCGACGCCGCCGGCCATCAGGCCCATCACCGGCATCATCCAGCTGGTGCGATTCAGGAAGTTCATGCCGGACTGCGCGATGTCAGCCTGACCACCGCCGGACAGGGCGTTCGCGGAGCTGGTGAGCCCCGGGATCATGTCGCCGACGTTGCCGGCCGAGGGCGCCTGCACCGGCGCGAGCCAGCGACCGTCCGCCGACTGCACCAGCTTGTGCTTCTCGATCATGCCCTTGCGCAACGACGCGAAGCGGAAACCCTGGGGGTTGTCCGAGGTGACGTACTTGGGATCCGCCTCGTTCATCACCCGGCCGAGATGCTTGCCGGAGATGACCTTCTGGCCCGTACGGTCGGTCAGCGCCACCTTGTCGCTGTCGAGGGCCTGGAAGTAGGTGCCGCCGGTCTGGCCGGCCTGGTGACTGTAATTGGCGTGGGGCGAGGCGGTGGAGGGCTGGGAACCGAGGGGTGCCTGGGCCTTGAGATTCACCTTGCTCGAGCCAGCGGCGTAGGTGTCCTGGGCCTGCTGCACCAGGGCGGCGTTGTTGGTCGGCGTGCCGACGATGTGTTTGCCGAGCTGCGCTTCGGCGATTTGACGGGTGAGTACGCTGTCCAGCGGCATGGTTCCGACTAGACTGCTGACGTTTTCAATAGCCATCTTGTCTCTCTCCAGTTGAGGTTAAGAGTCTTTTCAGCTCTTCCATTCGTACCACAACGTTTCTTTGTGCGCTCAACGAAACTGAGGGCAGGTTAACGTGTCGTACAGTGTGTGTATCGTTCACACCTCCGGATCGTTGCGGATGTTTTTCTTGGATGAAATTTCGTCAATAATAGCGGCGAGTTACATCAGATAAGGGGCCCAGGGAGGCCGCCTAGCTGATCATCCGCATCATCGCCCTGGCCTTGTTGACCAGCGCCTCGTCCGTGGGCCGGGCCCGTTTGGTCGCCGCGACCAGATCCTTGCGCGCCGCCTTGAAATCCTGCTGCGCCACGTAGACCTCGGCCCGGTTGATGTAGCTCGAGATCTCCTTGGGGGCGACCCGGATGGCGTAGGTGAACTGCTTGAGCGCCCGGGCCGACTTGTCCAGCCGCCAGTAGATGGCCCCCAGGGCGCGGTAGTAATAGGGGTTCTTGGGATCGATGGCGACGAGCCCCTCGAAGATCACCTGCGCCTGCTCCGCCTTGCCCTGCAGGAACATGTAATAGCCCTGGCTGGAGATGGCGTAGAGCTCCTCGTCGTTGAGCCCGACGATCTGCTTGAGGGTAACGCGCCCCTCTGACCATTGATTGGCCAGCTTCTCCAGGCGATTGCGTAGCTGCTCGCCCGCGGTGCGTAGATCCTCCGCCACGATGAGCGGTTATAACACTAAGAGGGGAGCGAAGGGAAAGCGAGCCGGGAACCAACTACGGCTTGGCGGCGCCCACGGTGTGAGCCACGATCGACTCGGAGAGACCGTTGAGGTGATCGATGAAGTCGCGCATACCGGCGACGCGTTGCATCGAGTCGGCCATGCGTGCCCGGACCTCGGCGGTGCCAACCGCGCCGCTCTTGACCAGGGCTTGGAGGTCGGCGATCACCTGGCCGCGCAACTTAGCCACCGCGTTACGGCTCACCACCAGGGTGCGCTTCGGGCCTTCGTA
>JAUUZB010000955.1 GCA_030590185.1 Deltaproteobacteria bacterium | reverse complement strand
GTTCGATCCCCAGCAGTACCAATAGCACCTCGGCAGGGCGCCGCTGTCGCAGTAGGCCTCGTTTTCTACGGTTCGATCGCCGGTGTGCGCGGCGCAACGCCAGTCGCGCGAGCGGTTGTGCCGTTCGCCGCCTAAGGGATCGCACCAGGTGATGTTGCCCTGGTCCCAGCAACAGATCGGGTTGAGCACTCCGCACATGTTGTGGGGGTCGTTGTAGGAGACGAGATCGTAGAGCGTAAAACCGTCGTGAACCGTCACGAAGTTGACCGAGTGATAGGGCCGCCGGCCATCGTCGCCGAATTTTGCTTGCGAGGCGGTGAGCGCCCCGCCCAGGTCCACCGGTCCCTCGGCGGAGTTGAGGAAACGGTCATCCCAGTTGATGAACGCCCGCCAGACATCCCGGAAGTGCCCGTTCCACTCCAGCCAGGCGAAGCTCGAATGATTGGTGGCGGCCGGGAAGTCGCCGAGCTTGAATTGATGCAGGGACCAGGGCTCGGAGATGATCCGGATGTTGCGCTCCTGGAAGATCGGCTCGTCGATGATCTCCTGGACCACGGTGGTGGTGATCGGGTTCGCCCAGCCAGTGGGATCGCCGTTCGGCGCGCCCAACACCGGGGCCAGGTCGAAGCGGAAGCCGTCGACGTGCATCTCCTCGACCCAGTAACGCAGGCTGTCCATGATCAGCCGGCGCATCGGCGTGTGATTGCAGCGGGTCTGATTGCCGACCCCGGTACCGAGGAAGCGGTCCTCCTCGGTGGACTGAACGTAGGAGCGGTTGTCGTTTGACAGCGCATAGTAGGCTTGGTTGTCCAGGGCGCGGTAGCTGAACAGGTTGGCGACCTCCTCCGGCTCGACGTTGTAGAACTCCTCGTCGTAGAGCTCGTTCTTGTCGCGCCACAGCCCGAGCTCGCCGGTGTGGTTGTAGACCACGTCGATGATCACCTCGATGCCGCGCTGGTGGAGCTCATCCACCATCCATTTGAACTCGTCGGTGCACTCCTCCCGTGACTGCTCCGAGCAGAAGGTGATCTCCGGGGTGAAGAAATTGATCGAGTTGTAACCCCAGTAGGTGCCGTCGTTGCCCGGGGGCTTTTCAAAGGGCGGCATCAGCTCCACCGCGGTGATCCCGAGATCGGCGAGGTAGTCGGCCCGCTCGCCAAAGCCGCGGAAGGTGCCCGGGTGCTCGATGCCGGAGGCGGTCCCGGCGGTGAAGCCCTTGGGGTGCACCTCATAGACGATCAGATCGGTCCAGCGGTGACCCTCCATCTCGGGATTCTCGCGCGCCGCGAGCCAGGTGGTCTCGTTGTCGCTCCATTCGTATGCAGAGGTGATGATCACCGCTTTGGCGGCGGCGGCGTAGCTGCTGATGGTGCGATGGTGACCGGATCCAGCCGACCCCTTGGACCAGTCGAAGTCGCGGTGGAAGGCGCGGGCGTAGGGATCCATCAACAGCTTGTTCGGGTTGAAGCGGTTGCCGAACGGGTCGACGTCCTCGACAAAGCCGTGGATCGAGCCGGGGAACCACTCCGGGTCTTCGGGCCAATTCGGGCCCCAGGCGACAAAGCCGTAGTGTTGGCCCACGCCGATCCCTTCGACGTAGACGTTCCAAACATCGCCGAAGGCGGTCAAGGAGAACTGTCGGGTCGGCAGCTCCGCCTCCGGGTCGTCAAACAGCAGTAGGTCCACCCGGGTGGCGCGTTCGGAGTAGATCCCGAAATTAGTGCCCTGGTCGATGACCGTGGCGCCGAGGTGGTCGAGGTTCTTGACGTCGATCGGCTCGAGGGAGGGCGCGATGTTGGCCGAGGCGTAGAGCTGGGCGTAGTCCTCGGAGGCGCAGGCCGTGAGGCCCGCGCAGGCGGCGAGGGTGAAGAGGAGCGGCGGGCTCAGGCTGGGGCGGCGGTCGAGCATCGGTGGGGCTCCTACGGTTGCGCCCGCTTGGGTTATCAGCGCCCGGGTCGGCCGGCAAGCGAGGCCGCGACATCTGATCCGAGATCGCCTATAACCTGCCGCGATGCACGAGACCCTCCGCGCTTGCGCAACTCTCACCGCCGTCGCCGCCTCAATCGCCGGCTGCGAACCTACCATCCCGGGCCCGACCGGCGCCGACGTTGATTTCCTGGGTGACTCCTACGTCATCCCCGGGGGCTGCAATCAGAGCTTCGAGCTCAGCGGCTACACCTGGGCATCCTCGGTGTGGGTCAGTGGGACGTTCACCACGCCACAGCCTTGGGCGACCAGCGTCGGCGGCGGCGCCATCGAGATGGTGATGAGTGACGGCAAGTGGTTGGTCAACGTCGATCTCCCCCCCGGCCGCCACCTCTATAAGCTCGTCGTTGATCACAACACCTGGATCGAGGATCCGGGGGCCACCGACGGCGAGCCGGATGGCTTTGGCGGGCGCAACAGCGTGGTCGAGTGCAACCTGGACCAGCTGTGTGGCGACCCGTCGGCCTTCGATTGGCGCGACGTGGTGATGTACTTCGCGATGATCGATCGTTTCCACGACAGCGACGGCATCTCCGACCCGGTCCCCAACATCGACCCCTGCGACGCCAACCTCTCCTGTGGCCAATACGCCGGCGGCGATCTGCCCGGCGTCCAGAACAAGGTCGCCTACCTCGCCGACCTCGGGGTCACCGCCATCTGGCTGTCGGCACCCTACGAGAACCGCGACCTGGCCGGCGGCGCCATCGACACCAGCACCGACGTCTTCACCTATTCCGCCTACCACGGCTATTGGCCGTCGCCGGCGGACGTCAATTTTTCGGTGCCTGAGGCGCCGAGCCCGCGACCGTTGGTGGAGTCACGGATCGGCAACGAGAACGATCTGCATGCCCTCATCAGCGAGGCCCACGGCGCCACCGGCAAGAACGGCCACGGCATCAAGGTCCTCTTCGACTACGTCATGAACCACGCCGACATCGAGTCCGGGCTCTACCAGAACCACCCGGATTGGTTCGTCCAGTACCGCTCCTGTCAGCTCGAGAACCTGTGGAACGACTCCTACTGGGGCACTCGCTGCGCCTTCACCTCCTATCTGCCGGCGATCGATCACTACGACGAGGCGGCGCGGGCCTGGTCGGTGGCGGACGCCATCTGGTGGGC
>JAUUZB010000317.1 GCA_030590185.1 Deltaproteobacteria bacterium | reverse complement strand
GTTAGCGATCTCTTCGCCGATGGCGCGGGCCAGCACCAGGTACTGCTCGGCCCCGAGGTTCTCGCTGAATACACCGAATAGCTTCTTGGTGGTGAGGTTCGCGATGTCGGCCAACTCTGGAACGGCGCCGTACAGCTCCCCCGGCGTAAAGGCCGGGATGACCGCGCCGGTGCGGTAGTCGAGACGACTGGCGATGGTCCCGCCGGTGCCGAGCAGGGTGACCTTCTTCTTGGCCGGGTCGAAGGGGAATTCCTTCTCTGGGATTTTGTAGACCGCCTTGCGGTAGCCGATCTCGCGGGCGCTCTCGATGCGGGCGACGGCGATGCCGACGTTGTAGCCGATGGCGAGCTTGATGACGACGTGGAGGTCGTCAAAGGTCTCGCTGCGCGGCAGCACTCCACCGGTGAAGGTGGAGCCGCGGTCGTTGACGATTTCGACCTCGCTCCAGACGCCAATCTCAAAGCGCTCGAGGGCGGCGCGGGCGGCGCCGCGGTAGCCCTGGTACTGGTCGGGTCGGTCGGCGGGCGCTGCGCTCATGGTTGGAGCTCCTCGAATCGTTGGTTGACCAGTGCAGCGACCTCTTTGGCCGGGACTTGGCCGGCGAGGGCGCGCACCGCTTCACCGGTGAGGCGACGCACGCGCGCCGGGTCGAGGGTGCCGGCGTCGTCCCGTGCCGAGGCAAGATCGATCTGATCGAGCTGCGCCGACCAGCCGTCGCTCTCCTGCAAGTCGATGCCCACCGCGACCCGGGCCTCGTCGGCGCTGAGGCCCGGTTGACGGGCGAGGAGCGACGCCACCTCTCGGATCCCTTCCCGCGGGATCTCGCCCTTAACGTAGAGATCGAAAACCTGCGCCCAGTGCTCGCCGCCCAAGCTATCCATCGGCAGGCCCTGGCGCCGCAGCGCCTTGGCGCGCTGCCCTATCTCGATGGCGGCCGTCTTGCCGTCGACGCCGGTCGCTTCGACCACCTGATCGACGATCGCCGCGCCACCGCGCCGAATGAGGTAGTCGGTGGTCTCCTCTGGCACCCCCCACTGGGCGTAGCGGGCCTTGCGCTCCCAGGGGACCGGCGGCAGGCCGGCGCGCTGCTTCTCGACGCGGTCCTCGGTGATCCGTGTCGGGGGGGAATCGGTGTCGGGGTACATCCGATCCGGGCCCGGCAGAATGCGCTCGAAGGTGGTGTGTCCACTCGGCAGGGCCTGGCGGGTCTCCTCCGGTACGCCCACCACCGCGTCGGCCCAACGGTTTCGAATCTCCGCCGCGGCGGTGATGCAATCGGCCTCGGGCCCCCACACCAAGTAGCAGCCGTCCTGATCGCCCGTCTTCAGCCGCTTGCGCATGCGGCCCCGCGCCAGGTGATCGGTCAGCAGCTCGCGCATGGCCGGGTGGTCGAGGAGGATCGGCGGCTCATCGAGACAGGCGATGACCCGCACCCGGCCCATTAGCTCGTCGACGAAGGTGGTGTCCGGCTGGGTTGGGTGTTGGCCCAGCCCGCCGACCCCACCGACCTTGACGCCGTAAACCTTGGCGCCGGCCGCCATCGCCTGCTGCAGGAAGGGGAGCTCCACCTCGGACATTAGATAGGTGACGTCGACGTGGCGCTCCGTGAGGTCGTCCGGTCGCCGCAGGCCGCGCTGGTGCAGCTCATCCCGCAGCGCCAGCAGATTCACCTGCCGTATCGCCTCGTTGTGAACCAAACGCATCGCCGCTTGGGCCTGAGGCACACCCTTGATCTCGACCCGGCTGCCGCCGCGCACGCTGACGTTGACATCCTGGCGGGCCGCGCCGATCCCGGTGCGCACCTGGCCGGTGCTGCGGGCTAACAACCCGCACAGGAGAATGGCCTCCCGCACCTCCTGCGGGGTGCGCAGATCCGGGCCGGTGACCGTCTCGGTGAGCGGCATGCCGAGGCGATCGGTGCGGAAGACGATGCGGTGGCCCTTGTCCTCGACCTCGCGACAGGAGTCCTCCTCCACCGAGAGGTGAGTAACGCTGAGCTTGCGGCCCTGGAAGGGCAGGAAGCCGTTGACCCCAACGATGGCGGTGCGCTGAAAGCCGGTGGGGATGCTGCCATCGAGGTACTGCTTTCGCGCGATGTGCACCTCGTCGATGATGTCCATGTTCATCATCAGGCAGAGCTCGATGGCGATGTCGATGGCCGCCTGGTTGATCAGGAAGGGCGGCGTGTCGTCCATCTCGTAGGTGCAGACGTTCAGCTGGTTGAGCAGGTAGACGATTTGCTTTTTGGTCTTGAACTCCATCAGGGCGGTGCCGTCGTACTCGCCGAGCTCGCTGAGCGTCGGTCGCATGTGACGGAGCACCTCGCCGTCGTGGGTGTCGACGTAGACGCCGGCCGGACAACGGCAGAAGAGCTTTTCCTTGGTGGCGAGCTGCTGATGGACTTCGAGACCGGCGATCAGGCCGACCTCAGCGTAATCGATGTTCGGTTGCACGAAATACCTCGAACCGTCACCACGCCTGTGGTCGCGCACTTTTGCCCGGGGAGCCGAGGGCAGTCAACGAAAAGAAACGGCGCGGGGGGGCCGTCCAGATCCGGGTCGGCGGGTGGTTGGGTGGCCTGGTGCTCAATCCAACGGATTGATCAGATGATCGAATCCAAACGACTCAAAATCGCGGGTGTTGCGGGTTGCGAGGTCTGTAACACCGTGATGCAACAGGGTCATGGCGAGCCGGGCATCGATGATGCGCCTTCGGGCGAAGGTAGCGTCTTTGGCCATGGACCAGACGTGGCGCATGACCGGGGCGCATTCGACCAATCGCCATTTGCGATTCCCGCGGAACGTCTGACAAACGGCGGCGGCCTGTGGCGCGGAGCAAGGTTGGGCCACGACAGCTGGGTTGCGCAGCAAGAGGTAGAGCTCGACGAGGACGAGCTCACAGATAGCGATCTCCTGGTCGCCGATCGACCGAACAAAATCCCGGGCTCGCTCGAATTCCGCGCAATCGGCGTTCAGGCTGTAGAGCAACAGGTTGGTGTCGACCGAGAGCATCACACCTCCTGCGCGTGCTCACGCCAACTCTCCACCGGGGCCTTGAACTCTCCAAGGCGCAACGGTTCGGGGGGGTGCCAAGCACCGGCCTGTTTGTCGTCCGGTGCGTAACAGCGGACCATGTACTCCGCCCCTCGACGTAAAACCTCTGTAATACTCCACTCTTGCAACTCAGCTACCCGTTTGACCTCCCGATAGAGAGGCTCTGGAAGCTGGATTTGAGTGCGCTTCATGCTTAATAATATACAGCGCTGATGATTTGACGTCAAACGAGCTTTCTGGGTCCGATCCCGTGGTATCGGAAAATCTGGAAAGTACTAGGTCATTTTCGCGTCCCCAACCCAGCCCTTGACGAAGCCTCGATCAGTTCCCAGGGTGTGCCCACAGCCGCAGCCAAAGAGGACCAACGTGCCCAAACTCGACCCCCACTCCGTCACCGACCTCGACCAGGGCCGGATCATCGCCTTCCACCTCGACCTGAACGTCGACTTTGACCAGCGCCGCCTGCACGGCGCCGTGGAGCTCGAGCTCGCCGAACCAGGAACGGGGCCGCTCGAGCTCGACACCCGCCACCTGACCATCGACGCGGTGCGCGACGCCGACGGCAACGACCTCCCGTTCACCCTGGGGGACGAGGACCCGATCATCGGCACCCCGCTGCGCATCGAACGCCCCGCCGCCACCGCGCGCCTGCGCATCGAGTACGCTACCGCGCCAACCGCGAGCGCCCTGCAATGGCTCGAGCCCTCGCAGACCGCGGGCAAGAAGCACCCGTACCTGTTCAGCCAGTGCCAGGCTATTCATGCCCGGTCCATGGTGCCGATCCAGGACAGCGCCTTGGTGCGGCCTACCTACACCGCGGCGATCACGGTGCCGGCGGCGTTGACGGCGGTGATGGGCGCGGCGCCCGGCGAAGTGGACGCGTCGGCCGGCGGCGAGACCCGCACCTTCCGCTTCGAGATGCCCCAGCCGATCCCGGCCTACCTGCTCGCCCTCGCGGTGGGCAACCTCGAGGCGCGCGACCTCGGCCCGCAGTCACGGGTCTACACCGAGCCGGAGATGCTCGAGGCATCAGCCTGGGAGTTCGCCGAGGTGGACCGCATGCTCGAGGCGGCCGAGGCGTTGTTCGGGCCCTACCGCTGGGACCGCTTCGACTTCTTGGTCATGCCCCCGTCGTTTCCGTACGGCGGCATGGAGAACCCGCGCTTGACCTTCCTCACCCCGACCCTGCTCGCCGGGGACCGATCGTTGGTCAACGTGCTCGCCCACGAGCTCGCCCATGCCTGGACTGGGAACCTGGTCACCAACGCCAACGTCAATCACTTCTGGCTCAATGAGGGCTTCACGGTCTGGGCCGAGCGCCGCATCCTCGAGGGGCTCGAGGGAACCGAGGCGATGTCGATGGCGGCTGCCATTGGCCGTCAGGGACTGGACCGGGAGGTCGAGCGGTTCGGCGCCGACTCGCCGTTGTTGCGGCTCGAGACGGATCTCGCCGGGGTGGATCCGGACGAGGCCTACTCGCAGGTGCCGTACGAAAAGGGCGCCCTGTTCGTGTTCCTGCTCGAGCAGACGGTGGGGCGGGAAAAGTGGGACGCCTTTGTGCGGCGGTACATGGAGGACTTCGCCTTCACGTCGATCACGACCCAAGAGCTGCTCGATTATCTGGAGAAGTCCCTGCCCGGCATAGCCGAGCAGGTGCAGGCCGAGGCCTGGATACACGGCAGCACCATCCCGGACAACGCCCCGCGTTTTGGATCGGACCGCCTCGAGCGGCTCGAGGGACTAGCGCGCGCCTGGGGCGAAGGGACCCGGCCGCCCGAGGACCAGCCGCAGGCGTTCAGCGCCGAGGATTGGCAGGTGTTCTTTGGTGCCCTACCCAAGACCTTGCCGGTCGAGGAGTGTGCCTGGCTCGACGAGAGCTTCGGTCTCAACCAGAGTCACAACGCCGAGATCCTGGCGGGATGGCTCGCCCTGGCGGTGCGCTCGGGGTACGAGCCGGCCTACGCGCGGACCGCGGCGTTTCTCGGTGAGGCGGGGCGGATGAAATTTCTCAAGCCGCTCTATGAAGCGTTGAACGACAACGAGGCGACCCGGGCGCTGGCCGCGGAGACCTTTGCCGCGAACGCGAACAGCTATCATCCCATCGCCGCGGCGGGGATCGAGCGGCTGCTAGCGCCCGGAGACCACACCTAGCTCCCGGAGCGAGACGTCGAAGACGGCTCGCGGAGCCGGAGGGAGACCGAAGGGCTCCCGGAGCCCGGAGGGAGACCGAAGGGCTCCCGGAGAGCGGAGGGAAACCGCGCAGCGGGTTCCCGCAGCAGCGCAGCGAGACCGAAGGGCTCGCGGAGCCCGGAGGAGACTCCGCCAGGTGGCTCCGGAGGCCCAAAAAAAAAGCCCACCCCAAAAAAACCCCACCCGAAAAAACCCCACCCCAACAGATGACCCTCCTGGAAAACCACCCACCGCAACCCCACAAACGGCTCTCTCAAGACCAACGAAGACCCAGCATGACCGCCCCAGGAGTCCCGACGCCCCGTTGGCCCCGCTCCCAGCCCTTTGCTATTGAGCCGCTGGGAGGCCAAGGGCCGCCGGCGCCAAATCAGACGCTTGCAAGGTCCGGTGCCGTTTCAGTCGGTGAGGTGAGCGCGATGTCGAACAAAGAAGCAGACCTTGCAGGTCCCGGTATCAGCACGTACCCCGAAGTCGAGAAGATTCTCCCCAACGACTACGAACCCCTGCTCCCACCCCTGGAGCGCATGCGTGCGGTCTACATGATCAAGGACCACATGGAGAAGGGTCTCTGCGACGAGCTCGGTCTGCAGATGGTGC
>JAUUZB010000805.1 GCA_030590185.1 Deltaproteobacteria bacterium | reverse complement strand
GCCCCGGGCCCGGGTGCCAGTCCCGTACCCCCCCGGAGTCGTAGGCGACGACCGGCGTGCCGAGGGTGAGTGCCTCCAAGCCGACGATCCCGAAGGGCTCCTGCCAGCGCGACGGCATCAGCAGGGCGGCGCCGCGGCGGTAGACGCCGGCCAACTCAGCGTGGGGAACCCAGCCGAGCACCTGGTGACCGGCGGCCTCGAGGCGTCGTCGTTCCGGTCCGGTACCGGCAAAGACCAGCGGCAGCTTCGTGCCGGACCTCCGCCAGGCCGCGATGGCGTCGTCGATGCCCTTGGTGGCGGCGAGGCGACCGGCGACCAGCACGCAGGGTGGGCCGGAGGGTAGGGCGTCCGGATCGAGTCCGTAGGGGAACGGCGGGATGACGCGAACCCGGTCCGGGGCCACGCCCACCGCTACCAACTCGGCCATCATATAATGGGAGAGCACGGTGATCGCGGCCATGCGGCGTACGTCGATCAGACGTTCCCGGGTGAGCGCGACGATGCCGTCCCGGTAGGCGTCATCCGCGACGCACTCGGCGCACGGCCCCGGGCTCATGGGCAACCGACAGACCCGGCCGTCGAGGGTGAGCTTGCCCTGGCCCGGACAGAAGCTGCGGTGGTCCTGCACGGTCATCACCGCCCCGTGGTCAGCGGCCCAGGCGAGCGCCTCTGGGTTGACGACGTTGTGCACGTGAATCACGTCCGGCGCGCAGCGTCGCCGCAGCCGCTCGAGCTCAGCGGCGACCGGGGCGCGATCGCGTTCAGCGAGGCCCGCCACCCGCTCGGTCGTACACGGCGCCCGGGTCGAGCCATCGTCGCGGCCGAAGGCCAGGGTGACCTCCTGCTCCCGGGTCAGCTCCCGCAGGACACCCAGCAGGTGACAGTCGGCGCCGCCGCGCTCGCTGAGTCGGTCATTGAGGTGGAGCAGGCGCACGGTGCCCCGAGGATAGCGCGGGTTCAGAAACCGATCGAGGCGTAGCTGTCGTGGGCGACCGCCGCGATCGCCGCGGCCAGGGTTTTTGCCTGGGCCTCGACCTCCTCTGGATCGCGCAGGCGGCGCTCCTCGTCGCGGTTCACCAGAAAGCCGGACTCGACCAACACCACCGGGTGGTCGAGCTTGCGCAGCAGGTAGAGGTAGTCGCCGGCGTGGATGCCGCGGGCGGCATCGATCCAGCGCCGGTTCTCCCCGGGGATGTGCATGGCGTGGTAGGTCGTGCGCCTCAGGCCGAGGCGTCGAAAGCCGTCGGCGACCTGGCGGGCGAAACGCTGGGAGACCTTGCGGTGGGGCCCGAGCGCCTGGGCAAAGAGCGAGTAACCGCTGAAGCGCCCGCAGCTCGGTAGCTCCAACGGCTCCCCATCATCTGTCCCGTGCGCCGGTCGGTAGGTGATGAACTGTGGCTTGACCGAGTCGTGGTGGAGGGAGACCACGAGGTCCGGCTCGAGCGAGGCGATGCGCGCCACCCGCGCCTCGAGGGGCAGCGGTTGGTGGGAACGGCGCGAGACCACCGGGTGAACCCCCGGCAGGTGCGCGAGGTGACCGGCGACCCGGGCGGCGAGTCGGTCGTTGAAACGAACTTCCCGGATCCCGCTGTAGCTCAGGGCTCCCGGTTCCTGCGGGTCGTGCCCCGGGTCGATGACCACCACGAAGCCCTCGGGCCGCTCGGCCGGGACCCGGTCCCAGTAGACCACCGGGTCGGGGCCGCGGGCGTCTGGCTCCGGGATCGCCGCGGGTGAGGCCACGAGCCACGAAAACGCGGCCAGCAGGGTGAAGGTTTGCATCTCCCGCATCGTCTGATCTGCCGGGTGATTAAGCAAGTTTCGGACCGAACAGGGGCAACCGATCGAGGCAGGGGGCCGATAACCAGGTTGACGGGCCCCGCACGGGGATCCGGTGGGAGTTTGGAGTGTGTGATGAAGCAGCGAGAACAAACCGAACCCGAAGGCGTCATGATCGCCAATAAGAATGACGCGGTGGAGTGGCTGCTGTTGGCCTATTCCCTCGACCACTCGGACGATTGCCAGTGCGCGTTCTGCGTCGAGGCCCGCTGCCTCGCCTTCGAACCGCTCGAGCGCGGTCAGCCCGCCGTCGCCTGACCAGCCAACGTCCCGTTGCGGGGCGGCCGCGAGCGGCGAACGCTCAATCCCAGGCTAGCAGGTACCGAGACTCCGTCGCGCTGTGGGCGCTCAGGTCGACCGTTAGGTTTTTGGCGCGCGCCGCCGTCATACCGGCGCGGAAGGTCATGCCCATCGTCTCGCTCATCAGTCGGGGGTACAGGAACGGCGGATAGCCCACCGTCAGCTCAGCGGTGCCGTCCTGGCGCCGTCCGGTGCTGGCGATCGTTGTACCGCGGCGAAATGCCCCCCAGCGCTTTTCGATGCCGAGCAGGGTGAGGGTCGGCGACAGCAGGTGCATCAGGGCTCGGTAGATTGGCCGCTGGAAGACCTGACCGGCGAAGTCGAGGGTTCTGCCCAGGTACTCCTCGTCCGATTTGCACGCCCGGTCGCGACACATCAACCTGAGGGTGACGTTCAGGACGTCCGGGATCCATTCGTCATCGCTCCACTCGGCGAGGAGTCGCTGGCGAGCTTCCGACGACATGCCCTTGCCGTCGAAGGCCTCGGGCAACTGCCTGCGGACCGAGTTGGGCACGTCGGCGCGGCAGGTGCACTCCAGATGGGACTCCAGGCCGTCGGGCAGTGAGGCCACGTAGGCCGATACGCGCGGGTAGATCTCGGGGTCGAACAGCGGAGCCACGGCCAACCTTGTAACGCGCGTCCATAGGGTTGTCGACCGCTAAGCGCACGCGCCGGGCATGCCTCGACGATGATACCCCTGGCCCCGCCCGGATTCCGGGGTAGGCCCATCCTCTGATAGTTGCTACAGACCGCGCCCATGATTCCGTACATAGAAATCCCGGCGTTGCCGCTTTTCGGGGAGCTCGCCATCCAGCCCTTCGGGGTGCTGGTGGTGATCGCTATCCTGGTGGGGCAGTGGATGACCCGCCGCCGGGCCAAGGAAATGGGCATTGATGACGACGAGATCGTCAACGCTCTAATGTGGTGCGTGGGCGGCGGCTTCGTCATGGCCCACTGGGTGGAGGTCTTCTTTTACCACCCGAGCAAGCTCACCCAGGAGGGTCCGCTGGCCCTGCTCAAGATCTGGGACGGCCTGAGCTCCATGGGAGGCGTGATCGGCGCCTACATTGGCCTGACCATCTTCTTCCGCCTGCGCAAGAAGCGCTGGCTTCCCCACGCCGAGGCTATCGTGCAGGGTCTGGTGGCCGGTTGGATCTTCGGCCGCATGGGCTGCACCGTCGTCCATGACCACCCGGGCAGCTTCACCGATTTTTTCCTGGGCGTGAAGTTCCCGGATGGCGTTCGTCACGATCTCGGCTTCTACGAGTTCCTCTACACCGCCCTGGTGCTGTTGCCGGCCAACTTGATCCTGCACCGCTTCAAGCCGCCCTTTGGCGCCCACGCCGCCCTGACCATGGCGCTCTACGCGCCGATTCG
>JAUUZB010000614.1 GCA_030590185.1 Deltaproteobacteria bacterium | reverse complement strand
GGTGGCCCCGATCTCCTGACCCGCCGCCGCCGCCTCGCCGTTGCGCTTGACCTCCCCTTTGACTTTCACAAAGCGGCGCGCCGGCAGCTCGGCATCAGCCTTGGCTGCGGCCTCACCCGCGGCGCCCGCTTCCCCCGCCGTCTCCGCCTCGGCAGCAGAGGCAGCTTGTGCCGCGTCGGGCGCAGTCCCCTGGCTCGCATTTTGCTCGCAACCGACGGTGAAGAGCATCGCCGAAGCGATGATGCTGAGGATGTGGAGTCTCATTCGGGTGCCCTCGTGTTGACAGGTTCAGGTTGAGCGGGATGCTAGCCCTCAGCTTCCTGCCAGGCAACGCCGGATGACGATCTAAATGCGACGCCGATTCTGCGGTACCGACGGGGCGGTGGGTGGATTTGGCTCGCTGAGGGGCCCGGGTCGGGGACCCGTGTTTGCACGGGCCATTTCCCTAGACAGTCCGCGATTTATCACGTAGTTGCACCGTCGTCGCGCGGTTCGCCGGTGTCGCCCATTGCGCCACCAGGCACACGCCGCGCGCCGCCCCAGGAGGTTGACCATGAGAGTTGCGGGTTGTGATCTCGGCAAGACATCGGCCGGGCTCGTCATCGTCGACGTTGGCGCCAATGGTGCCTTCACCATCGAAGACGCCCGCTATGTGTTGCACGACGGCAACCCCTTTGCCGCATTCACCAGCTGGTACCGGGAGATGGAGGTCGCCGGTTGCGACTTTATCGCCGCCACCGGCACCTACGCCGACGAGCTCATCGCGCCGGTGCAGGTCTTCCCAGAGGACGCCTGTCAGGCCGCAACCTTGAACGCCGATCCGAGCCTACCGCGCACGCTGAACCTCCTGAGCATCGGCGGTCGGGGCTACAGCGTCCTGACGCGCAAGCTCTCGGGCCACAACGGCAGCCACCGGGCCCAGGTGGAGTTCCTCGAGAACGACAAGTGCTCCTCTGGAACCGGCGAGAACATCCAGAAAATCGCCGGGCGCTTTGGGCTCAGCGTCGAGGAGGCCGACCGCCTCGCCCTGGGCGCCGAGACCACGATCTCGATCACGGCGCGCTGCTCGGTTTTTGCCAAGAGCGAGATGACCCACTACGCCAACGAGGGCAAAGCCGCCAGCGACCTGTTCCGGGGCTATTTCACCTCGGTGGCCCGCAACACCCGCGCGCTCCTGGCGCGGCGTGAGGTCGACGGCCCGGTTTATTTGATCGGCGGCTGCGCCCAGATCGAGTCTCTGCGGCGGGCCCTCGGTGAGATGCTCGGCCGGGAGCCGATCCTGCCGGAGCATCACCTCTACTACGAAGCCCTCGGCGCTGCCCTGCTCGGGGCCCAAGGCCGAGAGGCGGGAGAGGTCTCCCTGCCCGAGGAGCCCGAGGCGCTGATCGTGTCGAAGCGGCGGCGCTTCGCGGTGCTCGATCCGGCCCGCGGCTCTGCCCATCGAGTTACCGTGTTGCCCGCCCCTGAGCCGCGCGACGATTGGGACCGGGTGCCTGCGGTGTTGGGACTCGATCTCGGCTCCACCGGCGCCAAGGCGGTGTTCTCGGAGATCGAAACCGGCGAGGTGTTGACCGACGCCTACGATCACACCCGCGGCAACCCGATCGAAGCGGCCCAACGTTTGATTCGCACCATTCTGGATCGGGGCACGCCTGATCTACGCGCCATCGGTATCACCGGCTCGGGCCGGCAGGCCGTGGCCACTCTGCTGCGCGCGGTCTTCCCCGACGATGATCGCATCCTGGTGCTCAACGAGATCGCCGCCCACGCCACCGCCGCGATCCGTTGCGACCCGGACGGCGGCGAAGACCTGTCGATTATCGAGATCGGCGGCCAGGACGCGAAGTTCATTCGCCTGAGCGGTGGCCGCATCATCGAGAGCGACATGAACAAGGCCTGCAGCGCGGGCACCGGTTCCTTCCTCGAAGAGCAGGCGGTCTTCTACGACATCCACGACATCGAGCGCTTCGCCGAGCTGGCCCGGGATGCCGAGCGCCCGCCTGACCTCGGGCAGATGTGCACGGTGTTCGTCGCCGACGCGGCCTCCGAGGCCCTCAAGGACGGATTTGAGCTCGCCGACATCTTCGCCGGCTTCCAGTATTCGATCATTCACAACTACCTGAACCGGGTGATGGGGCAGCGCACCTTGAGCAAGAGGATCTTCTTCCAGGGCAAGCCGGCGACCAACGCATCCCTGGCCTGGACCCTGGCCGCGGTGACCGAGCGCGACATCATCGTGCCCCCGAATCCCGGCGCCAGGGGGGGGTGGGGGATCGGCCTGTGCGCCGTCGATCAGCTCGGCGCCGACAGCTTGGCAACGTCTGCGCCCTTGGCCATCGACCGCGCCCTCGGCGCAGAGATCACCGGGCGCAGCGAGTTCCAGTGCCGGGACAAACGCTGCCAGACCCTCTGCCCCATCGAGCGCACCACGGTCCGCATCGGTGACCGCCAAGAGGTGGCGCTCTCCGGCGGCGCCTGCCCCAAGTTCGAGAACATCAGCGGGGACCAACCCAAGCTAGAGATAGACGCGCCCAATCCTTTTGAAGAGCGCCAGGGACTCCTGGCTCCCTTTACGGATCGCCGGGTGGCCGCGGCCCAGGTCGCCGTGCCCCTGACCAGCGCCATCCACGGTCATCTGCCATGGGTCCTGACTTTGTTGCGGGAGCTCGGCGTGTCCGCCGAGGTGCTCCAGTCCACCAAGGGATCCCTGGCCGCGGGCGAGCAGCTCTGCCACAGCTTCGACTCCTGCGGGCCGGCCAAGATCGCCCACGCCGTTTGCGACACCGACATCCCGGTCCTGTTCTTTCCCAAGATCATGGAGGTGAGCGACCCCGAGTGCGTCGGCGGTGAAACCTGTATCACCGAGCAGGCCATGCCGGAGATCGTGCAGGCCTCCCTCGACGCCCGTGGCCGCGACGTCACCGTGATTCGATCACGCCTCGCCTTTGGCGAAGGCCTCGACTCGCCCGAGCTCGTCGAGAGCCTCTGGGGTTTGGCCGATGAGCTCGAGGTCGGCCGCGACCGGCTGCCCCAGGCGGTCATCCGGGCCGCCGCCGCCCAGCGCGCCTACCAGCGCGAGCTCGCCACCATCGGCCGGCGCGCCATGGAGTACGCGCGCCGCGAGAACGTGCCGATCGTGCTGATCTGCGGCTCGTTGCACGTCATCCACGACAGCGAGATCAACGCCTCCCTGCCCCAGCTCGTGCGTCAGAACGGCGCCCTCGCCGTGCCGGTGGACTGCTTCCCGATCTCCGCCGATCGGCCGCGCATGCCCAAGATCTACTGGGGCGACGCCAATCGCTTCCTGCGTGCCGCGGCTGCGGCGCGCGACGAGGGCGACGTCTTCCCCCTGTTGATCTCATCCTTTGGCTGCGGGCCGGCCTCGTTTACCGAGCAGAGCTTCCAGGCGATCCTCGAGGGCTTTCCCCACACCATCCTCGAGAGCGACGGCCATGGCGGCACGGCAGGGTTTGTTACCCGTATCCAAGCTTTCCTGCGCTCGGTGCGCCAGTTCCTCGACGACGGCTCTGACGTTACCCTGCCGGACAACTCCAAGGCGTTAGCCCAAGTAGAGCGGACCCCGCGCCAGGGCGGCTACCTCAATCACGACGTGCGCTACGTCTTCTTGAGCAGCGTCGAGTATCTCGGTGATCTGTTCGCCGCCACCTATCGATCCTACGGCTACGACGCGATGGTCGCCGAGCCCCTCGACGCGGAGGTCCTCGCCTGCGGCCGGCGCGATTGCACCGGCAAGGAGTGCCTGTCCTATCAATTGATCTGGGGCGCCTTCCGCCGGCACCTGGAGAAACACCCTCCCAAAAAGCCCACCCGCCTGGTTCAGATCGCGGGCGAGATGTGCCGGGCCGGCGTCTTCCCGGTCAAGGACCGGCTCACCCTGCAGAGGATGGGCCTCGACGACACGGTTACGGTGACCAGCCTCAAGCTCTCCGGTGGCCTGAGCATGACGGTGAAGATCTGGAGCGGCCTTACCGCCCTGGACATCATTCGCCAGCTCTATCTCTACCACCTCGCGGTGGAGTCGGTCCCCGGTGAGACCGAGGCCCTCTATCGTCAATATTGTGAAGCGATCGTCGAGCTCATGGAACAGCCCACCCCGGATGGTTGGGCGCGGGTCGGGCAGCTCGGCCGCCAGTGGCGG
>JAUUZB010000033.1 GCA_030590185.1 Deltaproteobacteria bacterium | reverse complement strand
CGCGGTGAACAAAATCTACGACGGCGGCAAAACCGAAAAACGGCTGTTACGTTTTCTCGCGCCGGCCGACGTCAAGGGTACGGGGCTACTCACCTATGACTACGAAACCAAGAGCGATGACATGTGGCTGTTCATGCCGGCCTTGCGAAAGACCCGGCGCATTGTTTCCAGCGACAAGGCCAAGAGCTTCATGGGCTCGGAGTTCGCCTACGCCGACATCACCCCGCCGGCCCTCGACGATTACAAATATCAGAGCAAGGGCACCGCGGAGGTCGATGGGACCACCTGCTGGGTCATCGAGGCGACCCCGAAGAACGAGGAGATCGCCGAGGAGAACGGCTACTCCAAGCGCATCATCTCCGTGGGCCAAAAGGATTTCGTCATCCGCCGGGCGATCTACTACGACCTGAGCGGCGAGCTGCTCAAGGAGCTCACCGTCAGCAACGTCAAGGAGGTCGACACCACCAAGCACCGCTACCGGGCGATGCTGTTGTCCATGGACAACAAGCAGAACGGCCGCAGCTCCGAGATGAAGGTGCAGAAGATCAACCTGCGCACCGACATCCCAGACGACTACTTCACCACCCGCTACCTCGAACGGGAATAGGCGCCCGGCCCGCGTGGGTGCGGGGATCCCGTACTCAAGATCAATCGCCGCGCATCCGTAGGCGCCCGGCCCGCGTGGGTGCGGGTGTAGTCGGACATCCCACCGTTTTCTCTGCCGAATTCGCATCCCCTGACCAGCGGCGACATCCAAATTTGTGCGGTCGTACGATCGCGCACGCACGGGAGAGCGCGACCGAGGAGGTCGTGGGATGATTGCAGAGCTGGTTCAACGCCTGAGACGGCGGCGGCACCCGAGGGTGCAACTCGAGTCGTCATTTGAGCTCGAGGTGCCGGGTTGGAATGGGACCGAGGGTAAGGCCCTCGACGTGAGTCCAGGCGGTATCGCGGTGCGGCTTGCGGATTCGGTCGACATTGGCGACAGCGTGATCTTCAGCGTGGTCGTACCCGAGCAACCGGCCTTCGAGATCACCGCCGAGGTACGCCACGTACGCGAGACCCCACAGGGCGACTATTTTGTCGGACTGCGCTGGTCTGCGAACGAGGTGGAAGGTCACCAGGCCTTCCGGGCCATGACCGGCGGCCCCGGGGACTCGGATCTCGACGCCGCCTGACGCACCCGGGGTGGGAACGGAACGCTCTCGAGCGTTGAAGCGAACCGACCTTGCGCTTACCATGGGCCTTCACCGAACGCCCCGAGGTGCGCGTGATCGAGCTCTTCAACCTGCCACCATTTCCCACCAGCGTTCTGATCGTCGATGACGAGGTCACCGTCGGGCGGCTGCTCGCTGAGGTCGCCTCGCACAACGGCTTCGAGCCGGTGTTGGTCCACAGCGCCGAGGCGGCGTTGCCGGAGATTGAGCGTCATCGCTACGGCGCCATGATCGTCGACAAGAACCTCTCCGGGATTGACGGCGTGGAGCTGATGCGCGGCATGCGGGTCATGCAGCCGTATTGCGCCTGCATCATGATCACCGCCTACGCTTCTCAAGACTCCGCCATCGAGGCGGTCCACCTCGGCGCCGCCGACTACATCACCAAGCCCTTTGATGACGTCTTCCTGATCGGTCGCCGGCTGGTACGCGCGGTGGCGCGTCATCGGCTCGAGTACGAAACGCAACAAGTCCGCGAGCAGGCGCGCGCCTTGCTCGGCGTCGTGGCAGACGCCGAGATCGATGCGGACGCCGAGGTCGAGGCGAACGAAGCGCCGCTAGGCGATCTACTCAACCAGGTGATGCTGCGGGTCCTCGACGCGAGCCTGAGCCGCGCCGGTGTCGATGCCAAGGCTGGGCCGTTGATCGCGGCGGTCGTCGACGAGCTGCGCGCCAAGGTCGCTCCCTAGCAGCGCGGCAGAGTCGTGAGCCACCCGCAGTCCCCCCAGATCGAGAGCTTCGTGACCAACAGCGGCGTGCGCCTGGTGTGCGATCTCTACCGCGGCGGCCACGACAGTTTGGTGGTGGTTAGCCACGGCATCACGGCAAATCGCCGACTACCGGAGCTCATCCGCCTCGCCGAGCACCTCGCCGCCTCCCACGATGTTCTCACCTACGACGTTCGCGGACACGGCGAGTCGAGCGGGCGTTTCTCCTTCGGCTTGCACGAGTGGCGCGATCTGGCCCAGTTGGTGCGTCGGTACGCCGCGGGCTACGACCGGGTGGCAGGGATCGGCTTCTCCTTTGGCTCGTTCCACACCTGCGTGGCGGCGGCCGAGACCGCCTGTTTCGATGCCCTGGTGTTGGTCTCCGGTCTGGCCCGCCTGTGGATGTTCGACCACAACCTCTTTCGACCCGGTCCGTTCATCCAGGAGCGCCGCTACAAGCGCGGGCGGCGCGCGGGTGGATTCCGTCCGGGGTTCGAGCTCGGCCGACGGGTGACCCCGATGCAGTGCGTGGCGCGGGTTCGGGCGCCGATGCAGATCGTGCACGGCACCCGGGACTGGCTGATCGACAAGAAACACTCTGAAGGGTTGGCGGCGCGGGCTACGGCGCCGTGTGATCTCGTCATCATCGAGGGCGGCGTGCACGCCGAGTTTCTCATCGACCAGATGCCGGAGCGGTTCCTGCCGCTGGTGGGTGGATGGCTCGATGAGCACCTCGGCGTCGAGTCCGTCGACTCTGTCGAGGCCGCCGAGGCCACGGACTCCGGAGCTTCGCAGGCCTGACTGCGCTGCCCGTCGGCTGCGGTTGTTGTTTCACGGCCAACGATACTATGTTGCCCTAGGCCGGGTTGGTCCGGCGGAGAATTCTGTTGTCGGATGTCATCGTAGTAGGCGCCGGCATCGCCGGTCTTCAGTGCGCGCGGCAATTGCGCGCCGCGGGTCGGTCGGTGACGGTGCTCGATCGCGCCGCGGGCGTGGGCGGCCGTTGCGCCACGCGGTTGGTTGACGATCAGCCGGTCGACTTCGGGGTGTTTTTTCTCCACGGCCAGGACCCTCGCTTCTGGGCGGCGGTGGAGGCCCTCGACCCGGCGTTGCGCATCGAGGGTTGGCCCCGGCGCATTCGGGACACCGGCCCACCCTGCCAACCGGACGCCTTTGCCCCCTTTGTGCGGCGCCTGGCGCTCGGGGCTGGCATCAGCGGTTTTGCCGAGCACCTCGCCGACGGGATCGACGTGCGATTGAACACCGAGGTCTCCGGGATCGAGGTCGCCTCCGATCGCATCGAGGTGGTGATCGCGGGCACCGATCGGCTGGCGGCCAAAACCGTGGTTTTGGCGCTCGCCGTGGAGCAGAGCGCTTCACTGCTGGCCGGATTCGAGGACGATGAAACGCGCTCGGCGCTTGCCCTGGTCGGGATGTTTGCCAGCCTGCCCTGCCTCACCCTGATCGCGGCCTATGGGGTCGATGCCCCGGAGCAGGACTGGGACGTCTGCTACCCGAGCGACTCAGGGAGCCTGATGATGGTCTCCAACGAGTCGTCAAAACGCGACACGCCAGGCCGCCGGATCCTGGTTTTCCAGGCGACGGCGCGTTGGTCGCGGGAACGGCTCGACGCGCCGGTCGAGACCTGGCAGCGCGAGCTGCTCGAAGAGGCGGCGGCTCGGCTCGGGCCCTGGGCGGCCCAACCGGTCTTCACCCACCCCCATCGCTGGCGTTATGGCCGCGTCGATCGCTGCACCGAGCTGAGCTCGCCGATCCTGCTGCGCTACCCGGGCGACTTGCGCATCGGCCTGGCCGGCGACATCTTTGCGGCCGGGGGAGGCGTTCAGGCCTCCTGGCTCGCCGGTGACCTGCTCGCCGATCGCCTACGGAACGAGGAGTCGTAGAGATGACCCAAACCAGCCTCGACGATTTAGTGCACCTCGACCGGGATCACGACTGCCAGGGCTTGGGCCCGACCCAGGTCTGCGTACGCATCATCGCCGTCGCCGACCTGCCCAGCCGTTTCGGAGATTTCCGCATCGTCGCTTTCTACAATAACCGCGATCACAAGGATCACATCGCCATCGTCCATGGCGACATCGTCGGCGCCAAGGAGGTTCCGACCCGGATGCACTCGGAGTGTCTGACCGGCGACGTGATCGGTTCGTTGCGCTGCGACTGCCGCGACCAACTCGAGTCGGCCCTGCGCAAGATCGGCGAGGGCGAGTGCGGCCTGCTGCTCTACCTTCGTCAGGAGGGCCGCGGCATCGGCCTGGCAAACAAGATTCGCGCCTACTCGCTACAGGACGGGGGCCTCGACACGGTGGAGGCCAACCTGGCCCTGGGCTTTCGCGATGACGAGCGCGACTACGCCGTGGCCGCGCACATGATCAAGAGCCTGCGGGTCAACTCGGTGCGCCTAATGACCAACAACCCGAAGAAGCTGGCTCAACTGAAGGGCTATGGCGTAGAGGTCGCCGGACGCATCCCCCACATCTTGCCGACCAATCCGCACAATGAGTTCTACCTCAAGACCAAGGCCGAGCGGTCCGGCCACTTGATCGACTTTGACGGCAAGCCCCACCTGCCCGAGCAGGGGGAGCCGGTGTTGGTCGAGGGCATGGAAGGATCCTGAGTAGGCCGGGGTGCCTGTCGCGTCCTCATCCGGTGGTGCGATGCAGTTGATCGACGCGAATCGAAGCGACGCTCTCTTGCGGGGTGTTCCGGGACGTGGCCGCGCGATCAGCGAGGTGTCGTTGATCTTCCTGCTCTTCTTTGGCGGGCATCTGCTGGCGCTGCTGCCGGGCATCGGCGGCGAGGCTGAGATTGACAACCCACTGGCGACCGCCGGGTTAGCCGCGGTGGTGGCGGCGTGGGCCATTGGCCTTTTGGGGCCGAGTCGTTTGTGGCGCGCGGGTCAACGCCGTGCCGCGCTGGTCGGCGTTGGGTTGGTGGCGGTCGTGGCGATCGCCTATCTCGTGGTCGGGGTTACTGCGCCGGCGCAACCGGCGGTGTTGGATGTTGCGGCCGAGTTGATCGAGCCGCCCGCGGCGCCTGGGGATAGTTGGTGGGCGGCGGTAGCGATGGTGGTGACATCCCTGTGCGTGGTGTCGTTGGTAGGGGTGTTGCTGGCTGGCGCGGGCCAGGGATCGGATTCGATGGGCATTCGGCGCAATGGCTTGGCGAGGGAGGCGGCGCTCGGCGTGCCGCTGTTGTTGCCTCTAGTGGTGTGGCACCTCATCGCTTCGATGATGTTGGCGATACCATTCCTGTTGACCGGTGGTATCGAGGCCGAGACAGCCACACGAACATCGGCATTCGAAGGACTGCTGGCGGAGATCCCCGTCCCGGGATTCGTGCTGGTGATCATCTTCGCGGCCCTCGCTGAGGAGGTGGCGTTTCGCGGGTTTTTTCTGCCGCGCCTGCGGGTGATCACCGGTCGGTGGTGGGTCGCAGTTCTCGTCTCCTCGGTTCTGTTCGGGTTGGGTCACGGTTACGAAGGCACCCTGGCCATGGCGCAGGCCACGGCGTTGGGGGTTGGGTTCAGCGTCATATTTTTGTGGCGCGGGCGGCTCGCGGCGGCGGTGATCGCGCACGCGTTGTTCAATGGCCTGGCGTTGGTGGGGTTTGCGTTGTTGGTTTGAGTGAGGTGAGCGGTGGCGGCAGGTGCAGGGGCCCGTCGGCCTAGGTGTCGTGAAAGACCTCTTGGAATCCGATCCCGAACTTGCCGGCCTCGTGATCGTAGAGGATCACGGTGCGGCGCTCGAGCATCCCGGTCTGCTCCCCGTCCTCGTATAGGGGAACATCCTGAGATGAGACGATGGCCAAGGGCTCGACGATTTGCGGATTGCGAATCAGCGGATCGAGGAGCTGGTTCTTCTCGTAGCTCGCGAAGTTGCCCGCCGAGTCGATGGCACCGGCTTCATCCATCACCCGGCGCAAGGTCAACAGGGACATGACACGGCCGGCGGCCCCTTGATTGAGAGTTTTACCCTCGAACTGCACAGCGCTGGTGCGTGCGTTGGTAGTGACAAATGCACCTTCGCGGACAGCGGTCGCGATCAGGCGCGCCGTCTGCTCGCGCATATCACGGTTCATGGAGCTGATGGCGCCGAGCACGGCGGCGAGCCGGTCAGCCCCGGAGGCTTCGATGCCGAGATCCTGGCAGAGGGCGGCTACCGCGGCGGGGTTGCGTTGCTCCAGGCGCAGGATGGTGGCGTCGAGGTCGAGGTGTTGGCCTCCAACATATCGATAGGCAGCCTCGGGTGACCGCGGCACGTTGGTGAACTGCCCGACCTCCCAGGCGCCGAAGCCGCTGTCGATGCTGTGCGTCACGGGCGCGCCCGAGAGCTGATCATCGTCGTCCACTGCGGTGAGGGTGACGGTGCCGCCCTCGAGCTCGAAGCCGTAGTTTTGATCTCGGAAGCCGATGCCTGCGGCGCCGAAGAACTTTTTGTCACCGCCGCCCGCCGCGAGGGGAAATTCCATCTCGAGCAGAAACTCCTTGCCACTTCCGGTCTCGGCCCGGCGCTCGCGCCAGGCGGCGCCGCCGTCTTCGATCGTCTCGCAACCGAGCTCGCGCATCGAGGCGCGGGTGCGGATCTTCACCGCCACCGGCGTGCCCGCGTCGTCCCGTTTGATCTCCATACAATCAGGGTAGCGATTGTTGATGCCATAGGCGCGGCCACCGAGGATCAGCTCCCCCTCGACCCACTTGCCCCCGGAGAAAGGAAAACCCTCGGCGCTGTCGCCGGGCTCAACCTCCTGGTCGCCGCCGTGGCTGCCCAAGCGGAGGTGAAAGCCCTCGCCGCTGGCGGTCTGGCCGGTCATGGTCCAGTTGTCGAAACGGTGGGAGTCGTAGAGGATGGCGCCGATCAGCTTGGCCGGGCTAGCGCTGTCGATCAGGGCCAAGGCCCGCCCCGATGCCCGATAGATTTCACCGAGCTCGCCGCCGGTTGTGGCGAGGGTGCCCGCCACACCACTGCCATCGTACTGGTCGTTGCTCAGGCGCCCGCTGGCGCGCATGATATTGAGCTTCTTCTCCGCCTCCGCGGTCAGCCCTTTGATGCGAGCGGTCTTCTCCGACCTGGAGAGTTGCGGCGTGCGAGCAACGGTGTTGGCTCGGCGCTCGAGGGTATGGCTGAGCAGATCAGCTTTCGCTGAGTGGCGCAGGGTCATCATCATCGGTCCTCGGAGATTGAGATACGGGGGTGGCGGCCTTTCGGTCACACCCCCGGCAGTTACTCAAATTATCGGTTGTCCGGGGTCCGAGTTGTGTGAAAACCGGGTTGTAGTGGTTCACGAAGCGATCAGGCTGACGATCAAACAATGGGATCGCTGCCCTGTGAAGATGGACGAGCTCGGAGAACTAGGTGGCCTTCCCGTAGCGGGCCGCGGCACGTATTGAGCCGCCGACTCCTTTGATCTCAAAATACCGCCGAGGCACCGATGATCGATCTCCTTCGTACCCGCCGCAGCATCCGCAAGTACACCAACGAACCGATCTCCGACGAGACACGGGCGCTGCTGCAAGAAGCTGTACTTCGCGCCCCCTCCTCCCGGGGCCGCAATCCCTGGCGTTTCGTGTTCATCGACGACAGCGAGCTACTCGAACGCCTAGCGAGCGCCAAACCTCACGGCTCCTCTTTCCTCAAAGGGGCAACTCTCGCGATCGTGGTCCTTGGGGACGAGACCGCGACCGATGTCTGGGTGGAGGACTGCGCCATCGTGTCGATCATCGCCCATCTCGCCGCCCACTCGCTCGGGCTCGGCAGCTGCTGGGTCCAGATCCGTGCGCGCCCCCACGACGACCAACAGAGCGCCGAAGCCTACGTTCAAGAGCTGCTCGGCATCCCGGCGCACCTGCGGGTCGAGTCGGTCATCGCCGTCGGCCACCCGGCCGAGACCAAACCCGGTGTCGCCGCCGAGAGGCTCGAATCCGCCAAGGTGAGTTGGAACCGGACCGGCCGGTTCGACCCGGTCCAGTCCTAACAGTCAGTGGAACAGATGTGTCTGATCTTTGAATCGCGATGGAAGGCCTGCGGCCTGGCGATGTTGCTTTGGGCCGCCCCCCTCAGTGCCACCCAGACGTCGCGATCCACGCTCTGGCTGCAGGTCGAAGCCGGTGAGGACCAAGCAGCGGTCGTCGAGGCGGTCAGAGCCGTGGTCGCCAAGAGCGGCCGCTACCAACTCTTGGACAGAACCGCAGGACTCGACAAATGCTGCACCGAGACCGCTTGCCTGATCGACGACATGATGAAGAGAGGCGCGGCCGGAGCCTTGGTGGTGCGAGTGGCGCGCCACCCCTCCAGCACCTTGGCCACGGCGAAGATCGTGTTTCCGAGCCTCACCGGAACGCCGCGCCGCTATGCCTTGGCGCCGAGGGAGCCCGCCAAAATGGCGGCCATTGTGGTCGAGGATCTATTGTTGGCGTCCCCCCCCGCCCCGGGTGGAAGCCGGGTTGCGATGATGCCGGTCCGAACCGACGAACGCTCGCCTTGGCCGAAGGCGATCTTCGATGATCTCTTGCTCTCCATTCTGGCCACCGCCGGCAAGGTCGATAGCGTGAGCCAAGAGGATGTCGACGATTTGCTCGGTACCCGGCTGTCGCCCGCGCCGGCGAATGCGGCGCGCGCCAGGGAGCCGTGTGCGGGAATCAGCGCCGGTGCCCTAGCGGTCGAGTTCCTCATCACCTCCAACCTCGGCTCAGTCGGCCGTGACCACGTTCTATCGGTCAAGCTCATCGACGTGGCGAAGGCCAAGGTCAAGGCGCGAGCAAGCCGAGTAGCGCCCGGCGGCCCAACCGAGCTCCCCAAGGTCTTCGCCGGTGCCTTCCGCGAGATTCTCGGCTTCGCCGGCCTGCGGTAATTCCAGGCCCCGATAGCCAAAGGTGAAGCTCGGGGCGGTTCTCACCCGATCGGTCTGGAAGGTGAGAACCCAACACCGGGACACTCTCAGCGCGCACGAACGCAGGAGTGGCCCATGACCGTCGCCATGACACCTCCGAGCTTGGGAACAACCAAACAGCCCTACATTGAAAGGGTTGTGGATGATGCCGGCGATGCGCACACGCCGCTCGAGACGTCCCCGGCGGGATGGGAGCAGGGTTGCTCCAAACTCTCTCCTTCCCCTCCCGGCTCGACAGACGTGGTTTGTTTTGCATACTCTCCGTCCACTCGCAGCATTATTGGGCGGTCGATTCCCCTTGCTTTGAGGAGAATCACCGCTCGACATCTCTCAAACCTTGATCGCGGGGATCACCGTGTTCGGCAAACTGCGGGAGCTGGCCAAGGGCGCGGCCGACAAGCTCACGGGGGAAATAGACTTACTCTCGGTACCGAAATCCAAGAGACACGCTCGTCGGTGGCTCAAGAATCCCGACGAAACGCTGAGGAGCCTCGAAGATGTGGTGTCGGCGAGACTCCCGGATGGCAAGGGCGTCGTTCTGGCGAAGCGGTTGGAGACCCGTGCCGACTATCTTCTCCAAAAGATGGACCTACCGCTCGCCCGGCGGGTCAGGGCTGTTGAAGGGGCGCGCTACCCACCGCCAAAGGAGACCCCGAACAATGCCCGCCGGAGAGAGAAGCTGCTTGCTGAAAAGCTCGATCCGACCGCCGTCAGGGGCGCCCTCAGAGCGGGCTTCGACGCGGGCGTCGTTAGCCAGGAGTACCAACGTTGCCTCGAGTCCGTGGCAGGTAGAGGGCAGAGCTCAGAAGCAGCCCTCGGCCTCTTTCCCGATGAGATCCTCGTAACGCTCAGCGACGGTGTCGTCGCGCCGATGTTCGAGCCGGACGCGGAGGACCTTCACAAGGCGTACCTGAAGGTCTTCAAGAAATGGAAAAAAGAGAGAGGTCGTGCGGCAAGGTTGAGGGGTATTGCGGGGCTGTTGGGCGCCGCGGCGTTCGTGGTTCCTGGCGGGGTCGGCGCCTGGCTCGACCTGCTGCATGGCACCGAGGGATTGGGCAGCTTGATCGGCTTCGCAGGCGGCGGCGTCATTGGTTTGGTAATCGGCAAGCTCGGCGGAGTCTTTGGTGGAGCGACGCCGTTGCGGGTTCGAGTTGCCATGGCTGCTTGCTGCGACGCCTTCGCGGAGCTCACGGAGATGTTGCGGAGCCTCGAAAAGAGGGAGGTTCTCCAGAGGATCGACCTCGTCCTCCTGCTGTTGTTCAGTAATCAGCTCGTGACGCTAGAGGGCGAAGCTCGCGAGGCGCTGTGGGAACGGATCACGGCCGACGGCGAATAGACCGACCGCTACGGCTGTCACATCAATATGGTAGTGGTATCGGATTACGATCTGTTACCCGGCCGGGAGAGATGCCTTGTTCCTAGGCGCCGGTCGCAATGGACCAGGTGAGATACCGGAAAAGGCGCGATGGAGTTGCGTGAAGAGGAGTGAGCCCCGGCCTCGTAAGACCGGGGCGCCTCGACACGGCCGGGCCTCAGAGCGGCTTGACCGGCACGCAGATGGCGACGCTGTGCTTGTGCTCAGGATGTTGCTCCGGGTCACCGAGCATCATCTCGAAGGCCGGGCGATCGTCGGGCTGGAAGCCACTCTGGGGCAGCCAGCCGCCGAAGACCGCCGCCCAGGCGTCGCCATACTGACTCGGGTCGAGCTCGAAGCGGGCCACGGCGTACTTGCCACCGGGGGCATCCATGGTGCCGATCTCCCCGTCGACCGGCGTGTCCTGCGGCACGGTGATGCAGACCGAGACCCGGAGCTTCTCCTCGTCGGTGATGTTCGGATCGTCGTGGTAGATCGACAGCATCTTGGTCTCCGGTGGCTGCAGCAGCCCCCGGGGTCCCGCCCAGGTACAGAGCTTCTGCCAGAGCCCGGCGAAGAGCTCGTTGTTTCCGGCATAGGGGCCGACGTGGCGCACGTAGGCCAGGTGCATGGTGGGCATCTCTTGGATTTCGACGTCGGCGGTGAGTTTGCTCTCGTTGTTCATGGTGATTCTCCAGCGGAGGTTGGGGTTGCTGGGGTCAAGGTAGCGGGCTGAGACCTCGAAGGCTTCGCCCGGCTTGCGAATCGTATGGCCGGGCTTGCTCTTCGGTTTGCCGATCTTGCGATCCGACTTGCCCGACGTGCTGCGCCACTCGCTGGCGCTCAACCCGAAGTGACGCTTGAAGGCCCGGGCGAAGGTGGCCGAGGAGGCGAAGCCGCTGTCGAGGGCGACCTCGGTGATCGACTTTTGCTCGTTCTGCAACAGCTGCATGGCGGCCTTTTCCAAGCGCAGCCTGGCGATGAACTGAGCCAGACGCTCGCCGGTCATCACGCCGAAGATGCGATGGAAGTGGTAGCTGGAGAAGCAGGCGACGCGGGCCAGGCTCTCGAGGGTCAGCTCCTCATCGAGGTGGGCGTCGATGTAGTCCATGACGCGGTTGATGCGGGCGACGTATTGGCTCTGCGCCACGTCCGGGGAGTGGGGTTGCGACACGTTGGACCTCCGCCCTCAGCGATAGCACGTGGGAGGGCTCCTTTACCCGGCCCGCGGCCGAGTCGGCCTCCAGCCAACGGTTGCATACAACAAACAGCAGCTTGCCGTCTCGCCGTAGGCGAGGGCGGGAAGCGTCGGGCGTGGCCCAGCCTTCCATCTCCAGGGCGGGCGGCGACCCCGGACGCGAAGCGGCCGGGGGGTTGCGGCTGCTGCGCGTTGGGCGCCATCGCTTCCGCAAGATTGCCCATGAAGTCCACGTAGCAAGTAGGTACTCAGTCGCCGTCTTGTTTCTCGACCGCAGTCCTCCACCGCTCTAGTAGATCCTCTGTGGCGTGCACTATTAGACCTTTG
>JAUUZB010000846.1 GCA_030590185.1 Deltaproteobacteria bacterium | reverse complement strand
GGGGTCAGGACTGCCCACTTGACTTATAACTGGCCTGCTTTCGTTCACATTTACCGTTGGTAGGAACTCGATGTCTAAGTGTCAAGTGGGCAGTCCTGACCCCCTCGTTGACCCCTCCGCTGGAACTCGATGTCTAAGTGTCAAGTGGGCAGTCCTGACCCCTTCGTCAGTGGGTAGTCCTGACCCCTTCGCCAGTACACTCCGGCGTTGTCGATCGGCAGGATCTCCTCGCTGATCCCCTCCCGCTCCCGGTACTCCCGCACCGCCCGGGCGCAGGGCGGCAGAAAGTGGTCGTCGACGATCAGGAATCCGCCAGGCGAGAGCTTGGGGTACAGGGCATCCAACGCCTGGATGGTCGACTCGTAGAGGTCACCGTCGAGGCGGAGGATCGCGAGCTGCTCGATCGGCGCTTCCGTTAGGGTGTCGCTGAACCAACCCTCGACAAAGCGCACCCGCTCGTCGAGTAGACCGTAGCGCTCGAAGCTCGCCCGGACGGTGTCGGCCGACACCGCCAGCAGATCGTTGTGGGAGGTCAGGTCGAGGCCGATGTCGGCCGGGTAGCGCTCGATGTCCGGCGGCGGCATGCCCTCGAAGGAGTCGGCTACCCACACGCTGCGGTCGGCGCAGCCATGGGCGGCGAGCATGGCGCGCATGAAGATTGTCGCGCCGCCGCGCCAGACGCCGGTTTCGATCAGGTCCCCCGGCACCCCGTCGGCGAGCACCTGTTCGATGCAGGTTTCGAGGTTGTTCATGCGCTCGAGTCCGATCATGGAGAGCGCCCGCGATGGCCAATCCTCACCCCGCTGCCGCAGCTCCCGGTCAAAACCGATCGGGTCCGGGATGGCGCCCTCGAAGCGCGGGAAGGTCGCCAGGGGCGCGTCCTCGTCGAGGAGGCCGAGCAGGCTGCGCTTGATCAGGTCGAGGTAGAGTCGCCTCGGGTCCACCGTCATCTACACCCCATCCGGCAATTTGGACCCGGTGGACATCACCGGGGGGACAACCTAGTCTCGCCTGCGCTGAGCTCGCCCATGAAAATTCTCATAGTCTACCCGGGCCCGGTCCACAGCACCTTCGACGTCGCGGCCGGATACGATGAGGCGCTACGCAACGCCGGGCAAACCGTGGCGGCGTTCCCGTTGCACAAATACATCGCCTTCTACGAAGGTGCCTACAGCTATTGGGGTCGGGTCAACCCCGAGCTCGAGCCGGACGCCCTCGACGCCATGCGGGCCGCGGCTGAGCGGATGGTCATCGACCTGATCGACTTTGCCCCGGACGTGGTGCTGGTGGTCGAGGGGCTCGCCCTGCACGAACGCGCCTATGCCCTCGCCCAACGGGTCAACGCCAAGCTGGTCCTGCTGCTCACCGAATCCCCCTACCTCGACGCGCGCCAGGGCGAGTTGATCCGCGAGGCGCGCGCTGTCGCCGCCTTCACCAACGAACGAACCAGCGCGGCGCCGCTGGCGGAACAGACCGGCATCCCGGTCCACTACCTTCCGCACGCCTTCGATCCGGAGATCCACCGGCCGCAGGATGTCGGCGAGATCCAACAGAGCGACGTGTTCTTTTTTGGGACACTATGGCCGGAACGCCGGTTGCTTCTCGACGGCCTCAGGGACTTGCCCTACCGTGTGCAGGTGGGGGGCTACACCCTCGGTGAGCCGATGACCGAGGCCTCCTTCATGGCCAACGCCGCCATGGCCCGGCTTTACTGCGGCACCAAGATCGCCCTCAATCACTACCGCCGCCCGTCCCCCGGGGGGGACGCCACCGCGAGCCCCGTCGAGCCGGAGAGTATCGGACCGCGCGCCTACGAGATCGCCGCCTGTGGCGCCTTCCAGCTCTCCGACCACCGCGCCGAGCTCGTCGAGCTGTTCGGGGACAGCGTGCCGGTCTACGCCGGCATCGACGACCTGCGCGACAAGATCGCCTACTACCTATCCCACGACGCACAACGGCTCGAGCTGGCCAGGCGGGCCCGCGAGCGGGTCGCCGGGTGCACGTTTGAGAGTCGGGCTCGGGAGATCCTGCTGCCGGTGTTGGAGGGCTTGGTCGGCTCAGCGGTCCACCGGGCCTAGCGCCGGTTCAATACCTTCCGGATCGTCCGCATGAGCTCCTCGGCCTCCACCGGTTTCATCAAGAAACCGTCGATGCCGCGGGCCGCCGCCTGCTGCTCGTCGATTTGATCGCTGTAGCCCGTGCAGAGCACCACCGGCAGGTTCGGTCGCAGCTCGCGAATCCGTTCGATGAGCTGGTCTCCGCGTAGGCCGTGCATCGTTTGATCGGTGACGAGCAGATCGAAGCTCGCTGGCTGCTCAGCGAACAGCGCCAGCGCCGCGTGGCTGTCGGTCTCGGTGGTGACCCGGTAACCGAGCGGCTCGAGCACCCGGCGGATGACCCGTACCAGGCTCGGCTCGTCGTCAACCACCAGGATCGCCTCGTTGCCGCTCAAGTCGTCGACCACCACCGGCGCTCTGGCCGGTTGCGTCTCCGGCGGGTCGACCAACGGCAGGTAGATCTCAAAGCTCGTTCCGGCCCCTGGCTTGCTCTCGACCCGGATGGCTCCGCCGAGCTCGTGGACGATGCCGTGAACCACGGCCAGCCCCAAGCCGGTCCCCTGGGTCAGCGATTTGGTGGTGAAATAGGGCTCGAAGATCCGCTCCGCGACCTCCGGCGCCATGCCGTGACCGTCGTCCCCGCAGGCGAGGATGGCGTAGGATCCAGGGTCCAGGGTCCGCTCGCCCACCTCGGTTGGCTGCGACAGCTTCGTGACCAGGACCTCGAAGCGTAGCCGGCCACCCTGATCGCGCATGGCGTGGGCGGCGTTGGTGCCGAGGTTGAGGATGATCTGTTGGAGCTTCTCGGCCGCGCCCCTCACCCAGGTGCCGTTCTGTTGGTTGGATGTCACCTCAATTTCGATAGTGGTGGGTAGGCCGCCGCGCAGTAGCCTCGCGGTTTCCGTCACCACGCGTGTGAGATCGTTGCGTTCATCGGGACCGCTCCCAACCCGGCTGAAGGTGAGTATGCGGCGGACCAGGGCCTTGGCGCGTTTGGACGCGGTGATGATTTCCTCGACGTTCTCGCGCAGGGCCGGGTTCGCCTCGGTTTGCCGCTCGGCGATCTCAGCGAAGCCGAGAATCGCGCCGAGGACATTATTGAAGTCGTGGGCGATGCCGCCGGCGAGGGTACCGAGGGCCTCCATCTTCTCCGCGCGTCGCAGGCGGGCCTCGAGATCCTGCTTGGCCTTCTCCTGGAGCTTCGTCTCGGTGATGTCCCGGAAAAAGCCGAGGAGCCGATCCGGGCCCGTCTCCCCGGTGAGCACCGCGACCACGTCTTGGATCCAGCGAAGGCGCCCGCTGGGATCGATGGTTCGATAGACCAGGACGTGATCCTCGCCCAGGGCGGTGGCC
>JAUUZB010000840.1 GCA_030590185.1 Deltaproteobacteria bacterium | reverse complement strand
GTTCTTCATCGGTCTCGCGTTGGTGCGACGCCGTCGATTGCGCGAAGCCAGCGACTCGACCTTGCGCCGTCGCCGCACCGCGCTCAAGACCGGACAGCGGGCGCTGGCTGGTCTCGCCGCGCTGAGCGGCGCAGCTCTCGCCGTGGAGGCTTCCCGAATCCTGCGGACTTTTTTGGGGGACGCCCTCGGTTGCGAGGGTCTGGCCCTAACGCCGGTGGAGGCGGCCGCGCGGCTCGTCGCGCAGGAGATCGACGAGGCTCTCGTGCGGGAGACGCGGGAGCTGCTCGAGCGGTGCGAGCGGGCGCAATACGGCGCCGGCAGCCTGAGCGAAGATGGCAGAGATCGGGAAAAGCTGGGCGAGATGCGCGCGCAGCTCAAGCGCCTGATGACCTCCCTGGACCAGCGGCTGCCCAAGAGGAACGCGGCGTGATCCCCCTCTTGATCGCCACGGCCGTGGTGGCCGCGCCAGCCGCGGATCCGGCGAGCCTCTTCGTCAAGGCCAGCAATGCCTACGCCGAGGGGGAGTTCCAGAAGTCGACCGACCTCTACGAACAACTCACCGCTCAAGGCCTGGACAGCGGCTATGTCTGGTACAACTTGGGCAACTGCTACCTGCGTACCGGCAACCTGGGCGCCGCGGTGGCGGCCTATCTGCGCAGCCAGAGTCAGCTGCCGCGTGACGCCGACGTGCGGGCCAATCTCGCCTTTGCCCGGCGCAGCGCCAAGGACGCCATCGAGCCGACCCAGTCGGCCGCGGTGGTGCGCGCTCTGATCTTCTGGCACTTCGCCTTGAGCCGACTCGAGCTATTGCAAGCGATCGTCGTCGCCAACATCTTGTTGTGGCTGCTGGTGGCCTGGCGCCTCTTCCGGCGCGAGTCGGAGATCCTACGCTGGGCGACCATGGCCACCCTGGTGGTGGTCGTCGCGGTCGGCGCTTCGTTCATCGTGCGGGTGGCGGTGCCGCGGCGAGTGGCGGTGGTACAGCCGGTGGAGATCACGGTCCACTCCGGCACCAGCCGCGATACGGTAGTGCAATTCAAGCTCCACGCCGGCACCGAGGTCGAGTGGCTAGAGACGCGCGGCGAGTGGCTGCGAGTCGGGCTGCCGGATGAGAAGCAGGGATGGGTCCACCACGGGGATGTGGTGGCGTTGGTGCTGTAGGCTGCCCCGCGCCTGGCAGCTCAGCTCACCAGCTCAACCCTTCTTCGTCCGCCGTCCGCGTTTCTTGCCCGAGGCCTTGTTTGGCGCCCGTGGCGTGACCTTGCGTCGCCCCGCTGGCCCGGAGAAGGACCCCTCGAAGTCGGCGATGCTCGCATCGGCAAAGGCCTTCTCCACTTGCGCGACCGCCGCTTCGATCCGGCCGTGAAGTTGGCAACGCGACCGCGTGTGGTCCTTGAGCCCCAACGGGCAACAGTTGATTCGTTTGATTGGATCGACCGCGTTGATCACTTGCAACGCGCTGACCATGGCCGGCTCGTGGGGAAACAAGAAGCCACCCTTGATGCCACGCTGCGAGGTCACCAACCCAGCGCGCGCCAAGCTGTGCAACACCTTGGCCAGGTAACCCGGAGGCACGCCGGTACCATCGGCAATCTGTCGCGTCGTTTGTTGTTCCCCGGGTGCTTGCGCCAACCAGGTGACCGCGCGCAGCGCATACTCAGCTGTGCTCGAGATGACCAAATCCGCGCTTCCAATCCGGGCCGCCGCAGCCCTGGATCGTTTTGTCTCAAGGGCCGGTCGCCGTCAAGCAGGGTGTGGGGCGGGGCCAGGGCGATCGAGTTCGGAGAATTCCACCCGACAGGCACCTTGCTTGACCTGACGCGACAAAGATAGTTTGACTCGCATACTTCCACACCCGGTTTTATTGGGGAAAGGTAACGAACGATGAAGAAGCTCCTGGCATTATCGATCTGTGTGGTCTGTGCGGGTTGGGTCATCGGGTGTGGCGGCAAGCAGAGCCCCCCGGCCAAGGATCCGGACCAAGAGATTCAACAGCTGATCAAGCTCTACAATGAGGCGCGACCCAAGTTCGTGGTCCAGAAGCAGATCATGATTCAGGACGAGGACTGCAGCGGGGCGACACGTTTGCGCGAGGCGATGGACAAAATCGCCGATGAGGCCGCCATGTCCACCGAGCCCGCCGAGACGATCATCAAGATGCAGATGGAAATGAAGCAGGCCGAGAAGGACTGCCTGGCCAAGCAGTAGCCCCCGGTTTCTTGTGTCCACCCGGCTTCGCCGGATCCCGACCCCTCCCCAGCGATCTCGTATCCTGGTGGTGGGTGATGTGATCCTCGACGAATACCTCCGCGGTCGCGTCGATCGGCTCTCCCCAGAGGCGCCCGTGCCCGTGTTGGAATCGGTCACCAGCACCTTCGCCCTCGGGGGTGCCGCCAACGTCGCCCACAACCTCGTCACCCTCGGCGCCGAAGTACAAATCGCCGGTGTCATCGGGGACGACCCGGCGGGGGCGCGTCTCCGGGCGCTGCTGAACGCCGCGGGCATCGACGCCGCCGGTTTGGTCGTGGCCCCGGGCCGGCCGACCACCCACAAAACCCGGGTGATGGCCCACGCCCAACAGGTCGTGCGCATCGACCGCGAGCACCGCCGACCCTTGGACGCCGAAACGACCGCGGCCCTCGAGGAGCGCCTGCGCGCCGCCCTCGACACCGAGCTCGACGGCGTGCTGCTGAGCGACTACGGCAAGGGCACCGTCACCGCCACCATTTCCAGCAACTTGATCACCGCCAGTCACTGGCGCGGGCTCGAGGTCATCACTGACCCCAAGGGCGTCGACTACGGCCGCTACCGGGGCGCTCGCGTCCTGACCCCCAACCTGCGTGAGCTCGGGGTCGCCGCTGGCGTTGAGCTCAGCGATCCCGAGAACCCGGAGGTGCCGCGCGCCGCCGCTCGCGTTCTGGCGGTCAGCGAGGCGGAGGCGCGGGAGGTTCTTGATATCACCGGCGCCGGTGACACAGTGGTGGCCGCCTTGAGCCTGGTCCTGTTTGCCGGCGAGGATCTCGAAGGTGCGGCGCGTTTCGCCAACGCCGCCGCCGGTCTCGTGGTTGGCAAGCCCGGCACCGCCACCGTGGAGCGACGTGAGCTGGTTGCCCGCCTGACCGTCGGGGCCGGGGTGGGTAGAGATCTGGAAGCCAAGAATGTGACCCTCGATGCTCTCCTGCCGGTGCTCGACGCGGCCCGGTCCGCGGGCCAACGAATCGTTTGCACCAACGGCTGCTTTGAGCTGCTGCACGCCGGCCACGTGGCCTACCTGAGCGCCGCACGCGCCTTCGGTGATCTGCTGGTGGTGGGGCTCAACAGCGATCGTTCGGTCCGGCGGCTCAAGGGGGCCGAGCGGCCGGTGGTCCCCGAGGCGCAACGGGCGGCGGTGCTCGCCGGGTTGGCCAGTGTGGATTTCGTGAC
>JAUUZB010000607.1 GCA_030590185.1 Deltaproteobacteria bacterium | reverse complement strand
TTTTCGGTAGCGAGAACGACCGTCTAATGATGCTCGGCTTCTCGGTCTTCGTGGTGATCCTGGCGACCCTCGAGTTGATCGGTACGGGCCGGCGGCGGGCGACACCACCGGCGCGGCTCCCCCTGCCCGTTCAGATCGGCCTGCTGGTGGCGGGGGGGATCATCCACGGCGCCTACGCCACCGGCGGACCGATGGCGATCTATGTCGCCGGTCGCGAGCTGGAGGGCAAGGGCGCCTTCCGCGCCACCTTGAGCGCTCTGTGGTTGGTGCTCAACGTCGCCTTGGTAGTCGGCTACGCGATCACCGGGGACCTAACCCGTCAAAGCGCCGAGCTCAGCGCCTGGCTCTTCGCACCGTTGTTGGTCGGCATGTTCCTCGGCGACTGGGCGCAAACCCGCCTCGACCCGAAGCTCTTTCGGGTGTTGGTCTTCGTCCTGCTGCTGCTCGCCGGTGGGATCCTATTCGCCAAGGCGTGGTAGCGGCAAAAATCCGTTGACCCCATCTCGGTTCTGTGCGTCTCGCGCGCCGTCGATCACCCCAAACGGGTCCCCTACAGTGGTTGTGGCCCGATTCGAGGAATGTTAGGAGCCGCCCAGAAGGCTGAGAGGCAGTGATTCAGCAAGTCTCCATAGAGCCGGTTGTAACCCCCCCCCGAGACGCAAGGCGCCCCTATCGGCGCAGGAGTGCGCGATATGGCGGTCCATTTCGCTACTGTCCTGTTCTTCCTGATGACCGGCGCGGTCTTCGTGCTGGCCGCGTTGATCTTTGGTCGCTTCCTGCGTCCCCAGAGGAAAGAGCCCGTCAAGTCGGAGATTTACGAATGTGGTGAGCCGGCGGTCGGCTCCGCCTGGTTCAACTTCAACCCGCGCTTCTATGTGGTGGCGTTGATCTTCGTGGTTTTCGACGTCGAGATCGCCTTCATCTTCCCGGTGGCCGTCGTCTTCAAGAAGTGGATGGCCAACGGCAACGGCCTGCTGGCCCTGATCGAAATATTTCTGTTCATCGCCATCTTGGTGGTCGGCCTGGCCTACGTTTGGGTCCGCGGCGACCTCGACTGGCTCAAGCAGGTGAAAGAGTAATCATGGTACAGCCAGGCGAAGGGAAATTCGTTTTCGCCAACAGCGAGGAGCTGTTCGAGAAGATTGGACCCCTCGACAAGGGGCTCAATCTCGCGCGCGCCAGCTCGCTCTGGTACATGCTGTTCGCCACCGCCTGTTGCGGCATCGAGTTGATGCAGACCGGCGGCCCGCGCAGCGACCCGGACCGCCTAGGCATGGTCTTTCGGGCCACGCCGCGCCAATCGGATCTCATGATGTTCGCGGGGACGATCACTTACAAGATGGCGGTGATCGCCCGCCGGCTCTACGACCAGATGGCCGAGCCGAAATACGTGTTGTCCATGGGCTCCTGCGCCAACTGCGGTGGCCTGTTCGTGCCCTCCTACAGCGTGGTCAAGGGCATCGACCTGTTCGTGCCGGTCGACGTCTACGTGCCCGGTTGTCCGCCGCGGCCCGAGGCGCTGCTCGAGGGCATGATGCAGGTCCAGCAGATCATTCGCCGAGAGAAGTGGAGCATCCTGGGCGGTGAGGGCAAACAGGGGCCCAGGCGCAGCCAAAGGGGTGAGTGATGGCCGATCTCAACGACATCGTCGAAATCCTTCGCGCCGAGTTTGACCCCGACGCCATCGCGGTCCAGGAGGAGGAGCGCTTTCCCTGGCTGCTGATCCCGGCGGATCAAATCGTCGCGGTCTGCACCTTCTTGCGCGATGAGCAACGCCTCGACTTTAACTTTCTGCGTTGTCAATCCGCCCTCGACCTCGGCGAGGACGGCGGCTTCGGCATGGTCTACCACCTGATCAGCTTCAAGTATCGCCACGAGCTGACCCTGCGGGTGGTGGTCGGTCGCGACGATCCCACCGTACCAAGCGTCAACGACGTCTGGCCGGCGGCCAACTGGCACGAGCGCGAGGCGTGGGATCTGATGGGCATCAAATTCACCGGGCACCCGGACCTGCGGCGCCTGATGCTGCCGGACGACTGGGAGGGGCACCCCCTGCGCAAGGACTGGGTCGACCCGCCGACCATTTACAACATCCCGACGCAGCGCCCTTCAAACCTCGAGGTGACCAGGCAGCTCGACAAATCGGACGAGGGAGCGTGAGCCATGCCTGAGCGTGAAATCCTGAGCCGGTTCGACCTCGACAGCGGCGACATGATCCTCAACATGGGGCCGCACCACCCGTCCACCCATGGGGTGATCAACTTCACCCTGCAAACGGACGGCGAGGTGATGCGCTGCGCGATACCCGAGGTGGGCTTTTTGCACCGGGGCATCGAGAAAATCGCCGAGTACGTCACCTACCAGGGCTTCATGCCCTACACCGACCGCATCGAATACCTCGCCGCCATGGCCGCCAACCACGGCTGGGCCCTCGCGGTGGAGCAGCTCGCCGGGATCGAGGTTCCGCCGCGGGCGCAGTTTTTACGAGTCATCGTCGACGAGCTCAACCGGCTCGCCAGCCACGTGCTGTTCATCGGCACCGTGGCCATGGACATCGGCGCCCTGACCCCCTTCGTGCATTCCCTGCGCGAGCGGGAGACGACCAACGATCTGATGGAGGAGCTGTGCGGGGCGCGCCTGACCTACAACTACCTCCGCCCCGGCGGCGTCTCCCACGACCTGCCGGAGGGCTGGGGCGACAGACTGCGCGCCTTCCTCGATCACCTCGACAAGGAGCTCGCCGAGTACCACCGCTTGATCTCCAACAACGAGATTTTCATCCAGCGCCTGGTCAACATCGCGGTGATCTCCGGCGAGGACGCCCTGGCGTACGGCCTGGTCGGACCGAACCTGCGCGCCAGCGGCATCGATTGGGACCTGCGGCGCGACCGTCCCTACGCCGCCTACAAGGAGTTCGACTTCGAAGTTCCGATCGGCAAGGGCTTCAAGGGCACGGTCGGTGATTGCTACGACCGCTACATCCAGCGCGTCTTCGAGATGGAGGAGTCGATCAAGATTCTGCGCCAGGCCCTCGATCGCCTCCCGGATGGTCCGATCATGCCGGAGAAGAAGCCACGCTCGATCAAGCCCAAGCCCGGTGAGGTCTACACCGCGGTGGAGTCGATGCGCGGTGAGCTCGGCTACTACGTTCGCTCCGAAGGCGGACCGAGCCCCGCCCGGGTCCGAATCCGCACCGGCTCCTTCTCCGCCATGGGGGTGATCGAGAAGATCAGCCATGGCTTGATGATCTCCGACCTGGTGGCCCTGATCGCCACCCTGGACGTCATCGCACCTGAGATTGACAGGTAACCGAGATGCCAGAGACCCAAAAAACCAACGATCTGGTGAACCTGATCTCCGGCCTCTTCGAGGGGCTGGGGCTCACCGGCACCTGGGCCACCGTCGCGGTCTTCGCGGCCATCGCTGTCGTGGCGGTGTTGATGGTGGTGTTCATGGCCCTGTTCGCCGGGCCGGTCACCTGGGTGGAGCGCCGCGTGGCGGCCCGCATGCAGTCGCGGATCGGCCCGAACCGGGTCGGCCCCCTGGGCTTTCTGCAGTGGCTGGCCGACGGCATCAAGAACATCCTCAAGGAGGATCTCATCCCGGACGCGGCGGATCACTGGCTGTTTCGGCTGGCGCCCTATCTGGTCTTCACCGGCATGTTCGGTTGCTTCGCGGTGCTGCCCTTCTCGGCGGTGGCGACCGCGGTCGACCTGAACGTCGGGCTGTTCTACGTGCTGTCGATCACCGCCCTGGTGGCGGTGGGCCTGTTGCTCTCCGGTTGGGCCTCCAACAGCAAGTGGCCCCTGCTCGGCGGCATGCGCGCCGCCGCCCAAATCATCTCCTACGAGATCCCGGTCGGACTCGCGGTGATGCCGGCCATTCTGCTCGCCGGCACCCTGTCGATGCAGGGGATCATCCAATCCCAGGGCGGCTGGCCGTGGGAGTGGACGCTGACCCACAATCCCTTCACCTTAATAGGCTTCTTCGTCTACTTCATCGCTTCGCTGGCGGAGGGCAATCGTATCCCCTTCGACATCCCCGAGGCGGAGAGTGAGCTGGTCTCCGGTTACAACGTCGAGTACTCCGGCTTCCGTTTCCTGGCCTTTTTGTTCGCCGAGTGGGCGAATCTCTGGATCATGGGCGCCATCGCCACCACCGCTTTCTTGGGCGGCTGGCAGATCCCGATGGTT
>JAUUZB010000452.1 GCA_030590185.1 Deltaproteobacteria bacterium | reverse complement strand
GCACCCTGCTGCTGGCGGTGGGTCACCTGCTCGGCGGGCTCGCCCTCATCAGCCTCAACGCCCTGCGGGTCCGCAACTGCGACTTCGGGGAGGGTTTGCTGTTCTTCCTGCACCTGCCAGTGGCCACCGCGATGTATGCGGCGATCCTGGGGTTCGGGATCGCGCGCCTATGGCCGCAACGTCGCGGGCTGCGGGCCGCGGCGATCCTGGCGTTGTGGATCGCACCCCTGGTTGGCCACCTGTGGCGACTCTACTGGCACCCGCCGATCTTCATCTACGACCACCTGTGGGGCTACTTCGCCGGGAGCATCTACGACGAGGCAATCGGGGTCACCGACACCCTAACCCGGCTGCGTGGCGTGACCGCCCTGCGGATCGTGGCGATCGCTTGGGTGATCTGGTTGTGGGAGCGACGGGCCGTGTTGGGCCGCCCCACCCTCGCGGTCGGAGCCGCGCTGCTCGTCGGGCTCGTGGGCCTCGAGCCCTGGATCGGCCCTACCCTCGGCTATCGGATCACCCGCGCCGACATCGAGGCCGAGCTCCCGGTCATCGTCAAGCGCCCCGGCCTGATCCTGCACCTGCCGGCGGGCACCAACGTCGCCGACCAAGACGCGGTCGCCGACGACCACGCCTTTCGTCTCGCGCAGCTGCGACGCCGGTTGGCGCTGGTTGGGCCGCTCGACCCGCCGGTGCACAGCTACGTCTACGAGAACCGCCACCACAAGGGGCGCCTGATGGGCGCCGCGGGAACCCAGATCGCGCGACCCTGGCTGCGCGAGATCCACATCCACGACATCAAAACCACCCACCCGGTGGTGGCCCACGAGCTGGTGCACATCCTCGCCGCCGAATTCGGCAGCCGACCCCTCGGGACGAGCGGCCGGGGCCTGACCCTGAACATGGGGTTGATCGAGGGACTGGCCGAAGCGCTCACCCTGGGCAGCGGCACCCTCGACCTCCACAGCTACGCCAAGGCGATGCGCGACATGAAGATGGCGCCGGACGTCCGCGCCCTGATGGGCCCGAGCGGTTTCTGGACCCAGGCGCCCCGGCGGGCCTACACGGTGGCCGGGTCCTTCGTGCGCCACCTGATCGACGCGCACGGCATCGAGAAGCTCAAACGGGTCTACGCCAGCGCCGACTTCGCCGCGGTCTACGGTACCTCCCTCGACACCCTGGTCAGCCGCTGGGAGGTCGAGGTCGACGCCCTCGAGGTGCTGCCCCGGGACCGGCGCGAGGCCCAGGAACGATTCCGCCGCACCTCGATCTTCGAGCGCCCCTGCGCCCACGTCATCGCGCAGCTGCGCTCACGGGCCAAGAGTGCCAAGGGGGATCGGGCGGTGGAGCTGCACCGGGAGATCTGTCGCCACCTCGGGAGCCCGCCGGCGGAGCGCCTGCGCCTGGCCGAGGCGCTGCTCGCCGCCGGGGACGTCAGCAAATTCGAGTCGCAGACCGAGGCGTTGCTCACCGAGCCGGGCCTGAGCGATTTCAAGAAGGTCAGCATCTACGAGAAGCGCGGCAACCTGAGCTGGGAGAGCGGTGACCTCGCCGCGGCCCGGGAGATGTTCGAGGCGGCGCTCGCGGTGCGCGAGAACCTGGGTTCCGAGCGCACCCAGTGGGTCCGGCTCTGGGCCTTGGACCAGGAGCCCGGGCTGCGCGACACGGTCCGCCGGTTGTTGAGCGGCGACCTCGATCGCATCCTCGCCGCGACCGAGCTCGAGCGCATCGCCGGCGACCTGCCCCCGGACCGCCCGCCGGCGGATGCGCTCACCATGCGTTACCTCGCCGGTCGCCAGCTCAAGGCCAAAAAGATGTGGACGCGGGCGTTGCCCCTGCTGGAGGCGGGCGCCGGGCATCCCTTCGAGCCCATCGAGGCGGAGCGGGTGCGGCTGATCGCCGAGCTGCACTGGCACCAGCGGGCCTGGGAGCCGGCGCGGGCTGCCTACGTCGCGTACGCACGGGCCGCGCCCATCTCGGGGGAGCGGGCCCAGGCGCGGGATTGGATCGAACGGATCGATTGGTATCGTGGGGGGCGCGCGGAGGTCCGCTGAGCGGCGGGAGCGCCGGCTTTCAGCCGGCAGGTAGCTACCGCAACAGGCCAAATTCCTGACAGTGACAGAGCTTGGTCCGATTCTCGTCCACGTCCCAAAGATGAAAGGAGTTGCCCTGGCAGTGCCGCCACTCCTTGCAGCTCGCGCACTCCCCCCGCTTCATCCAGGACCGATCCCGGAACACCTGGTACTTCTTCTCCCAGGTCTCGACGAAGGAGTCGTGGAACACGTTCCCCTGGGCAAATCGCCGGTCGATGTTGGGGCAGGCCGCGATGTCGCCGTTGACCATGACCCCGCCGGTGCTGATCCCAGCCCGGCAAAAATAATACTGGTCCCGCACACACAGCTCGAAATGCGGCCCCACGTAGCCCGACTCCGATAGGTTGATCTCGAGCTCGCTCTCGCCGCGCTTGCGCTCGATGAAGCGGAGCAGGGTCTGGTACTGCTCAGCATCCAAGAACAGGTCCGGCTCCCCGGCCGCCCGCCCGATGGGCGAGATCGTAAAAAGCCGCCAGGCAGGGACCCCGAGCTCCCTGAGCACGTCGTGGACGTTGTCGAGCTGATCGAGGTTGCGCTCGTTGACGCAAGTGATCACATCCATCGCCCGCCAGAAACGATCCGCGGTGAGCAGGGAGATGGTCTTGACCGCCTTTTTGTAGGAGTTTTTTCGACCCCGCAGCCAGTCGTGCTCGAGCGGCGGACCGTCGAGGCTGACGGTGATCGAACGCAGCCCGGCGCGCTTTGCCTGTTGGATCTTTTTCGGCGTCCAGCCAAAACCGTTGGTCACCATTCCCCAGGGGAACTCGAGGTTGTTGATCTTGGCGCCGAGGTCGAAGACGTTCGGGTAGCAGAGCGGCTCACCGCCGGAGAGCACGATGAAGATCTGGTGGGAGTCCCACCGGGCCTTGATCTCGCCGAGGACCTCGAGGATCTTCTCGGCCGGTAGATCTGCCTGGGTTGGGTCCTCCACGCAGTCGCTGCCGCAATGGATGCAGGCGAGATTGCACTGGTTGGTCAGCTCGAAGAACAGGTAGCGCAGATCGTGTAGCTTGCGCATCGCACCCTGGTAGAGCGACAGCAGCGGGCGGCTGGTGCGCGAGAGGAGGGTCACTCCTGTTCGACCTCCTTGCAGACCCGGGTGGTGCCGGTGTGGATGTTCTGGCCGTCGTCGCAGGTGCTGGTGTCGTGGCATTCGCAGCGACCGAATTCGGTGTTGCAGGAGCCGTGCTCGGGGTCGGCATCACAATCGGTGTCGACCCGACAACCGCAGTGGCCGTCGACGTGGCAGATCGGTGTATCGCCGCTGCAGTCGAGGGCATCGAGGCAGCCGCAGGTCCAGGTGTCGGTCAGGCACTGGGACAGGGCGCCGGTGCAGTCGTTGTCGTCTTCGCATTCCCGGCACAGGCCGGTTGACAGGCGGCAGACCGTACCTGGGCCGCAATCGGCGTCGGCGGTGCACAACGTCACGCAGACGCCGTCATCGCAGCCGAAGGTTCCGGTTTCCGTGGCGCAGACCGTAGCCGTGACGCAATCACTGGCCGCCGCGCAGGGGAGATCGACTTCGACGAGCCCGAGCGCTTCGCAGGTGGTCGTGGGCGGCGCTGGCTCGACCGCGCACCAGTAATCCCAGTAGAGCAGGTTGACGCACACGCCACCGTTGCACTCGGAATTATCCGAGCACCGATCGGTCCAGCCGCTCAAGAATGGAAGACACTCCTCCACGACAAAACTGGTGGAGCAACACGCCATCTCGCATCGACCCTCACGCGAGCACCGCCAGTGGCAGAAGGCATCATTCAGCAGCGGCGCATCACAGTCGAGGGGTCCGACACACTCCTCGACGCACACCATGGGATGCAACGCTGGCTCGTCCGAGTCGCCGTAGTAATCTGGCCCAGGGCCGTATTCAGTCCCTGGGAAAAAACAACCGGCCGAGCCCAGCAAGAGGCCGGTGACGACCGCGATGAGCTGCCAGAACAGCCTCCCCATGGCCGAATTCTAGCAGAGCCGCGCGGGTGGCGAAACCTGGGGGAGCCATCCTATGCGCGACAGCCTCTTTCGGCCCAACGACGACGATCGATGTTGGCCCGCGATGCTGTTTCACGACCTGGCAATCTCTCCCATGTGGGAAGCCTCCCCACGGGGGCCCACGCCCTTGCCCGGAGCGACGCCGCCCGAGCACTCGAAGAGAGATACGGCGCTGCGGGCTCGCGGACCACGTTGGCTCCGGACGACGTCACTGGTTTTGGCGTCAGACTGCGCAACGCCCGCCGCACCAGCTCGTCAAAGCCGTCGTTGGCGCCACCCGGTACGTGCCCCACCGCCGCGAGCGCCCGGCGCGTTTCGCTCTCGCCAAAGCCGAGGCCGCGAAGGGCACCAAAAGCATCCGAATGTGCCTCCGCCGCCCGCGGCGACACCCGCCCTCCGTAGCGGGTACCGTCCGCCTGCTCGAACGTCAGTCCCGTCGAGACCCGCCCGGAGATCCAAAGTGTGCCACGATGCGCGGCCCGATGATGCGCGCCGCAGGTGGTCACGAGAAAATCCGGATCATGGTTGCCCTTCTCCGAGCGCAAGCGAATGTGATGCAGGTCAATGAACGTCGCGCACCGGCACCCCGTAATGTGTCGCGACACATTACAGGCTAGCTGCTCGAGCCGATCGTTGACTGCAATCCAGCTCGCTGTTGTTGGGTCGGTCATTTCGTCCTCGGGATTGTTGGTTACGTCCCTTTTTAACATCCTGGTCTGACAGTTTTGCCGCGGGTGGATATACCCACGATATTTCTGTGCGGCTGTTGTGGCGGGCTCTTGGGTTTTCGGTCACGCACTC
>JAUUZB010000091.1 GCA_030590185.1 Deltaproteobacteria bacterium | reverse complement strand
GGTCGGAGTCGAGATCCACCGGGAGCAAGTCTTGGCCGGCGAGTTGGGACGGATCGCGGCCTACTACCTGCAGGCGCCGAGCGAGGCCGAGCTGCGCCGCGGGCTGGCCACGGTCTCGACGAGCGGGGAGCTTCCCCCCGGCCGCGAGCTGGTGATCAGTCGCGAGACAGGCCATGGGCCGCCGCCGGGCCTGGGCGAACGGTACCGCACCTATCTGGTCGACCGAGCCGGGTGGAACGCCGGCGCTCACATCGCCGAGGTCGAGGTCACGACGGAGCCGGGTTTGCCGGGGCAGCCCAGCCTTCTCATCCGCTTCGACCGGGCGGGCACCGAGATCTTTGGCGACCTCACGGAGAGCCTCATCAAGCGTCGCCTGGCGATTGTGCTCGATGGCGAGGTCGTCTCGGCCCCGGTGGTGATGGAGCGCATCGGTGGGGGCAGCGGCCGGATCAGCCTGGGCGCCGACGCTCGCTCGGCCGACTTCGACGCCTTGGCTGCGGCGCTAAAGACCGGCGCCCTGCCCGAGCCCCTGCGATTGGTGGCGGAAAGGCGCTATCCTGCCGAGCCCCCGGGCCCGGCGCTGTAGCCTGCGCCGGCCGCGAGGTCACAGCCGCAGCCTGCGCCGGCCGCTAGGTCACAGCCGCAGCGCGCGCCGGCCGCTAGGTCACACGCTGCGCGCCTCTTGCCCGAGCCCGCTCTCGATCGTTCGAAGGACCCCCGGAACCTCGGTGAGCCGGGCCCTGACCTCGTCGGCGACCGAGGCCTCGCACACCACCTTGACCTGCGGCCCGGCGTCGATGGTGAAGCAGCACGGCACCCCAGCAGCGCGCCACGCCCGCACCGAATGGATCAGCTCGACGGTCGCCGCGTTCCAGTAAACCAGGCCGGGCCGGGCCGATAGCATCAGCCCGTGCATGCTCAGGCAGCTGAGCTCGGTTACCGCGGCGAGGCGATCGAAATCCCGTGCCGCGATCGCATCGCGGGCGGCGGCCAGATCGGCCGGGTGGGACTCGACCCACGCCGCGAAAAACGGCGACGTCTCTGCCGTGCGCTGCATGCCGGCGGTGGAGCCGATCGCCTTGTGCTGCTCCGTGGTGACCGCCACGACCACCCGCAGAGGCCAATGGTCGGGCGCCGCGAGGGGACGGGCGACGCAGTCGTGGCCATCCTCTGCCGTTCCCCGCTCCAGCTCCACGAATCCACCGAACACCGAGCGCGCCGCGGATCCCGAGCCGCAACGGGCCAGACTAGACAGCTCCCCCGGCGGCAGATCGGCGCCCAGGGCGCGGGTGCCGGCCAGGGCCAGGGCCGCGAACCCAGAGGCCGACGAGGCGAGACCCGCGCCGGTGGGAAAATCATTTCGACTCACGACCCGCAGGCGGCTCCCCCCTCCAGCCCGGTCGCGCACGAGATCGAGAAAGGCGCGCACCCGGCGCACCATCCGTGGGTCGGGGGGCAGCGGCTCGCCGGCCGCGTCGAGCATGCAAAAGTCATCCTCGGCCAGGTCAGGAGCCAACTCCGCCGTGGTCTCGGTGCTGAGGCCACCGAGGGTGATCGAGAGGGAGCCGACCGCCGGCAAGTTGAGCTCCGGCGCGGTGCCGGCGCGCTTGCCCCAATACTTGACCAACGCAATGTTGGCGTGGGCGATGGCGGTGGTCTTCACCGGCGTGCCCCGTGCGCAACAGGAATCGCCGGCGAAGCGGGTCGCGAAACTGCCCAAGCCGTCATTCCCGCGAACGCCGGTGTCGCGTCTGTCGTGCGCCTGGGACGGGGGCGGTGCATGCCGCAGTTATGCCGGTGGCTCAGGGGAGGTCAACCGCGACCCCCGGCGGGTCACTTGACCGTGAACGGCCCGAACGGGAAGTTCTTCACGGGCGCGCCCTTCTGGGAGGGCGGGAACTTCCATTTGCGCATGGAGCGGGCAAAACAGCTGGGCAACGAGGTGCCCATGACCTTGGACGGGCCTACCATGCGGGTGTTGGCGACCGAGCCGTTCGGCTTGATGTCCCATCCGAGGATCAGCTTGTAGGTCCCGGGCACGATCTCGCCCTTGGCCCGGGCGGATTTGAGGCAACCCATGACCGAGCCGGCGTTCTTCTTCACCCCGCCCACGATGTCCTGGATGCTCAGCTTCTCCTTGACGTCCTTCTTGAACACATCATCCATGGCGGCGCCGGCCGCGACGCCGCCGCTCTTGCCGCCGGACTTGCCGCTGGACCTACCGCCGCTCTTGCCGCCCGCCTTGCCGCCGGACCTGCCACCTCCGCGCGCCCCAGAGGATTTTGCGCCGCGCCGGCTCTCCACCGCGGGGGCGGGTGCCGCACTGGCTGGGGCCGACGCCGAGACCGACTCCGCGGCGGCGACCGGACCGGGTGTGGTGGGGGCGGGCGCCGCCACGTGCGGTATGGCGCCCGGAGCAGCAGCCACCGGTCGAGTCGCGCCCGGAGCGCCCATCGGCGGGAGCGCCGGCTGGTCGACCGGCCGATTGGGAACCAGGATCACAACCGCCGCAGCGACCGCGGCCAGGGCGCCGGTGGACCCGACCGCGGTCAGGATCCAGTGGATCGGCTTCATCACCGCCCTGGACGGTGCCGGGGGAGGCGCCGGCACGGACCAACCCTGGGGGGCCGGGGCCTCGAGGGTTGGGGGCGCCTCGCCTGTACCGGCAAAGTCAAAACCGCCAGCGCCAAGGCCGAACCCCGGTCCCGACGGCAACCCGTCCGGCACCACGGCAGCAGCAGCGGCAGCAGCGACGGCGGGCGACGGCTCGTCCGCCACCAGCTCCTCGTCCACCAGGGATGCCAAATCCGAGCCCGCCGAGGGCTTCCACTGGATCGGCTCCCCGTCCGGCGATTGGTTGCCGTACAGCACCGGCCCATTGGCGGTCGGCTGGCCGTTGAGATCCGAGAGCCCGGGCGCGGCGACGGCCGCTACCTGCGCCGCGACTAGGTGGCCGAGCTCCGGCACCTCCGCGAGGGGCAACCAGTCCGGCATCCCCTGCTTCCAGACGACGCTCTCGGCGTCGATCGCACCGGCGTGCCACTGCTCCTCGACCGCCGACAACGTCATCGGTCCGATCTGTTCGTCCGCAATCGCGACGTGCCACTCAGCCGCGGCGCTCGACTCGGCCGCCGTAGCGCCCGCCGCCACCTCCCCGGCCGAGGCTGGGGTCAGGTCCAGGGAGGAGCTCGGTGTGTCCACCACGGGCAACTCTGGCAACATCGCGTCCACCTCCTCCATGGCCGCGAAGGCCGCGGCGCATTGCTCACAGGTTTCAATGTGGGCTCGAGCCTCGGGGTCCTCGAACAAGGCCTCACGGCCGACCTCGACGAACTGCTCTTCGATCAATCGACAGGCGTCGCTCATTGGGACACCTCCCTGCGGCTCGCCAGCCTGCGGCGCGCCAGATCCTTGGCGAGGGTGAGCCGTGCCCGGCGCAGATTGGTCTTGACGCTGTTGACCGGAATGTCGAGAATCTCCGCGGTCTCCTGGTGCTCGAGGCCCTCGATACAGGCCAAGAGAATAACCTCGCGTTGCAGGAGGGGCAGACGGGAGACCGCCTCACCGAGCCAGTTGGCAGCTTCGTGGGCGGCCGCGAGGTCATAGCTGTTCGGATCCTGTGCCACCGCGTCGGGCCCATCGGCGTCGGAGAAAACGCGATTCTGCACGGCACGCTTACGGAAGTAGCTGCGCACCGTGTTGGCCGCGATGGTGAAGACCCAGCTCTTGAGCGGGCGTTCCGGCCGATAGGTCGCGGCGCCAGCGTGGATCTTGGTGAAGGTCTCTTGCAACAGATCGTCCCGGGTTGCCTCGTCCACACCACAGCGGACGAAGTAGTTGTGAATCGGAGCACGGAAGATCCCGACCAGCTCCGCAAAGGCGCCGTCATCGCCCCGTTGATGCCGCGCCATTAGCGCGTGGTCGTGACTCGAACCGTTGGCTTCCACCGCACCTGCTCCGTTCCCCATCTATTCGAACTCCCCTGGGGGGGTGGGGGTTTCAGAAAAAGACACGGCTGCGGGGGCGGGGCAAGGGCGGCGAGCCCCACCCCAACCCAGACCGCCCCAGTTGACTTGGCACCCGGCCGCGGGCATACGGTCCGCTCTCGCCTGTGCCGGAGTGGCGGAACTGGTAGACGCGACGGACTCAAAATCCGTTTAGGGCAACCTAGTGGGGGTTCGATTCCCTTCTCCGGCACCACCCGAGTCCGTCATTCGCTGCGCGGGCACGGTTTTCGGCGCCAGGAAAAGTCAGGGGGAGTCCGATGAGCGATGCCGCCGACACTCTACTGAGCGAACGCGAGCAGGATCGGCTCGACCGCCTGCTGTTCGGTGCCCGGCTGTTCTTTCTCGCTAGCTTCGGAGTCGCCGGCCTCAGCACGGTGCTGCAGACCGCCAGCCGCCCCGGCGGATGGTTGGAACCGTTGCGGGAGCCGCTGACCGTGGTCGCGGTACTGGTGGTTATTGCGCTGGCCATGGCCGGGGACCGGCTGTTCCGCCTCGCCCACCCTTGGCTGGAGCTCGACCCGCGCCGTGTACCCTACGGTTGGATCCTCGCTGGCAACGCTAGGGGCGCCTGGCTGCGGGGCACACTCGCTCTGCTCGCTCCGGTGGCACTCACCGCCTGGGCAACCGGCCTGGGTCTCCACTCCGTCATCGCCCAACTCACCGGTGTGGTCGCCGCGGTGCTGCTGGCCATTAGCCCGCGGGTGATCGAGTACCACCTGGGCCTGCTGCGCCAACGCGCCCAACAGCCGCGCCAGGAGACGCGCTTCTCCGGTTGGATCCTCTGTTGGCTGAGCCTCGCACGCAGCGTCACCTTTGCGGCGGCGGTCCTGTTAATTCTGTTGGCCACGGCACCGGCCTGGACCTATCGGGTGGGAGATGCGGTGGCGCTGGTCATCTTGATCTTCATCACCCTGCTGCTGGTCCACCTCTTGCTGCTGCTCCTCGCGACCGGCATCGATCAGCTCGGCGCCCGCTTCCACTTCGCCACCCACGAGTCTCTGCACCCGGCCGCCCAGCTGATCGGCAAAACCGTCGGGGACGCCCTCGACGCCTATAACCTCACCCACGAAGCGCTCTCCTTCTTCGACAAACCGCGCGGCAAGCTCCTGATGGTCTCCTTTGCCGCGCGTATCGATGCGGAGCCCGTGCAGGTCCGACTCTACCTCAAATACAACGCCAAGCGGCTGTTCTCGGTTGACCGCAACTGGCACCCGGACGCCGTACGTTCCGCCGAGGTATCGAGCGTGGAGGCGGACTACCGGACCGGGCCGAAGGTGACGAGCTCCTAGGCTGCGTTACGGCCGGAGCCGCTGCCAGAGGTCGCGGTCGTAGGTCGACCGAATGGACAGGCCGGCCCGTTTGAGAACGGCCTCGAAGGCCTCGCGTGGGAGATCCCACACCTGCTTGCTCACCGGCTCCCCACTGAGCGGATGGGGCTCCTCGATGGTCGCGGAACAGCTCGCCCCCAAGCGGCGGTACCAGGTCAGCGGCCGGCCCTCGATGCGAACCCTCCAGCGCAGGCGGTCCGCCTCGTCGTTGCCGAAGAGAAAGGCCGCGATCAGGACGTGCGCCTCGAACAACCAACCGATGCCGGGCGCCGGGGCGTCTTCGCGTTCCGGCACGGCGAGATCGATCTCCCGGGTGCGGTCGTGCCGAAAAGCCCACCCGTAATGAACACCAAAGGCGCGCGCCCCACCCCGCCGGGCGCGCACCACGAAGTACCGGACGTCGTGAACCCGGCTGCCTTCGGTCTCCACCAGATAGATCTTGTCCTGATCAAACATGCGCCGTGACGGCGGCCGCGGGCAGCTGAGCGGCAGGTGGATCTGCGGACGCTGCAGCGCCTCGAAAATCCACTCCCGCTCGGCCGCATCCGGGAGGTCCAGTTCGAGGCTCGAGCCGCTGTGCTTGCGCATCGTCGGGTTATCATATTACCTGGCCGACGATCTGGAAAACGCGATGCCCACCCCCCTTGGAGAGTCAGCGCAACCGCGTTGGGTCGCACCCTTTTGGCAGTACCACCAGCGCCGTTCCTGCGTCCGGCTACGACCACTCAAAAAGCGCCGGCACCTGGACGCCTGGCTGCCGAACCTGGTCGAGCCAGAGCTCGGGCCGCCCCAGCCGACCTCACTCGCCGAGATCGAAACCCAGGCCGTGGTCTCCCTCGACCACTGGCTAGAGGCGGCGGACGGCGATCGCTGCCATGGCGTTTCCCTTCGCCTCGAAGGGGTGGACCCACCGAGCCTGTTGGTGCTGCTCGGCCGGCCGCGGCCGGACCTCAAGGCGATTGAAGATCTATTGATCGACCTGTGCGACCACCACCTCGGAGCGACGGCGCCGCCAACCGCCCGGGTGCGCCTGCACCTGCTGCAACGGGACGGCTGGGCGCTCTCGATCGCCGATAGCCTCGGGTTCGCGCTCGTTCAGGAGTCGGGCATTCCGACGCGTGGCATCGCAACCCTCGAGATCAACCGTCATTCGATCGACGGCCTCAACCGGCCGGGGTCGCTGTGATGCTCACCCTCGGCCCGGCCATGATCGTCAACGTCTACCCGACCTGGGCAGAGTTGCGCAGTCTGGCCACCACCGAGCGTTGGTCCCTGCGCGCCGAGGATCTACCGTTGGTGGAGCGACTGGCGGTAGGGGTCCCCGAGTCGCAGACCGCCGACCTTCGCGGCCTCGACGCGGCGGTTGAAAACGGGTGGGCGGTGGAGGCCGCCGACACGTTTGATCCGTTCCTCGCCGAACGACTCGAGATCCTGAACCGCCGGTATGCCTGGTGCACCCCCGACATCCCGGAGGCCGCCCGCGAGGTGATGGCGCGCGCCCACGCCAGCCGCCGTGTGTTCCACCGCGGCTTTGGTCAGTTTGCCGCCCTGCCCGAAACCGTGGCGCGCCGGGTGGCCCTGGCCGGTGAAGCGCCCAAACGGATCCTGGTGATCGGGGATGATGATTTCCTCTCCCTGGGCCTGGCCGCGGCCGGCCACGACGTGACGGTGCTCGAGATCGACCCTTCGATCCTCGCGTTGATCGAGCGGCTGCGAGCCCAGGGGCAACGCATCACGGTGGTCTCCCGCGACGCCCGCGAGCCTTGGCCCGAGGAGCTGCGCGGCTTCGACCTGCTATTCACCGACCCCCTCACCGGCCCCTACGCCCTGCGCCTGTTCATCAACCGCGGCCTCGCGGCGCTAGCCGACGGTGGCACCGGCTACGTCTGCGTGGCCGAGGTCGGCCTGCACAGCTTCGAGGCGATCCGCCGCGCCTGTGATTTCGATCTGATCGACCACTACAGCGACTTCAACCACTACTACGGCCCGTTCTTCGAGCTCGCCCACTACGTCAGTGACCTGACCGTGCTCCGCGCCAACGCCCGCACCGTCCTCGATCCACCGCCGGACGACTTCTTCTACTCCCCGGGCCTCAGCTTCGAGGAGCGCTACACCTTCACCCCCGCCTCGACCTACTTGTTCCAGAACATCGACCCAACCCTGACTCAGCTGATCCACCTCGACACCGCTCTGCAGGTGCTCAAGGCCTCGGGGCAGCTCGACGTACTCTCGGAGCAGATGCACCACGAGGAAAAGTTCCGCTGCTGGGTGGGGATTACCCGCCAGGGCCACGCCATCCACGTACGGATCGATCCGGAGCGACGCCTGGCCGAGCTGTTCGTGTCACCGGCCGACCCACCGCTCGAAGACAGTTTCATGGCCTGCCTATTCGGCCTATTTAAGGTCGAGGGCACGGTGGTACAGAAACACCGGCTGCGCAGCTCGTCCTTGCTGCGTCTGATTTGAGGAGCAGGATGAAACCCCGAAAGCAACCCGAATCCGGCAGCAAAACCCACGCCCCTCGAGGCCGGTCATGAGCGCCGCCGATCGAGCCGGCGCCGTCAGCGACCCGGCCGCCGCCTGCCAGCGAATCGCCGCGGCCTTGCCGCGCGAGTGGTCCTGGGACGGCTACTTCCGCGCCGCCCTCACGACCTACAACCGCACCGAGGATGAAGAGGTCAACGGCGTCCTGTCGGTGGACCTCGGGCACGCCTGGACTGACACGAACGTCGAGCAAGCGCCGAAGCTGATCCAGGAGCTCGCCAACGCGGTCGGTGGGCTGCGGCCCGGCCAGCGCATCCTGAGCTCCGAGGCGGCCGGCGGCCCGGTCCTGTTCGCCACGGTCTGGCCGTGGGAGGACGGCAACACCGTCTCCCTGCGCGTCGGCTGCCTAGCGCCAGTGTCGGGCACGGATGACGACTTCGCCCCGGACGCGCGCGTCAAGGCCTGGTTCGGCGCGACCTGATCAGCAACCAACGGCCAGGGGCGCGCCCCCAACGGACGCATAGAAGGCCTCCCGGGTAGCGGCGAAGTAGCGTCGGCCCCCCTGCCCACCACCATAGGCGCGCACCTGCGCGGTCACGTCCTCGGCGCCCACCCAAGCGAAGAGTCTCGGGAAACCCAGCCCGCCCTCACCGGCGCGCACGTTCGCCATGGTTCGCTGGGCACCGCGGCGATAACAGCTATCCATGATGGCCGGGGTGAGCTCCCGGATCGCCCGCGGCGAAGGTCTCGAGAGCCCGGCGAGGGTGAGGGTCACCTCGCGCACCGGATCCCCGGAGAAATCCCAACCGTGCTCGATGCAAAACCCGATAGGCAACCCGTGCCGGCGCGCGGTGGAAATCTCGAGATCCGAGAACCCGGCTTCGCCCGGGTCGCTGGGAAAGAGGAATCCATGGATGCCAAAGGCGGTCGGTGGCTGATC
>JAUUZB010000637.1 GCA_030590185.1 Deltaproteobacteria bacterium | reverse complement strand
GACGCCGACCGCAACCACGTCGAGCCGCGTCGAGAACCCCGCTCGCATCCTGATCGTCGATGATGAGCCGGGTATCCTGCGCAGCCTGCCCCGCCTGCTGCTACCCGACGAGGTCGTCACCGCCGAGGGGGGCCAGGCGGCGCTGCAGGTGCTCGAACAGGACCAGCGCTTCGATGTGATTCTGTGCGACCTGGTCATGCCGCTGGTCTCCGGGGTCCAGTTGTTCGAGCGGGTGCGGGAGCGATGGCCCGAGCTCGCCCCGCGCATGATCTTCATGAGCGGCGGCGCGTTCACGCCGGACACCGGGCAGTTCGTCGAGGCGACCGAGAACCCGTTCTTGGAAAAGCCGATCGATCGCGCCACCCTGCGCGCGGCGATCGAACGGCTGGTGGCGGATCAAGGAGCCGATTGATCGGAGGATGAACGCCAGAACGTAGCGAGGAGGCGAAGCGGGCGGGGCGGCAATCTCAGAATAGGTCGCAGCTCAACGCGCCGTCATCGATGGTGCAGAGCGTCTCGGTGGAGAGCACGACCGGCGGGCTGTCCCTGAACGTCAGGCTACATCCTGATTTACCCTCGAGCTTCTCGCTCGTCCTGGCGGCGATGGTGGCGCGCTCCGTTCGTTGGTTGCAACGCAGGGTATAGGTGTGCACTTCGGCGTCGCGGTTGGTCAGCACCGGCGGCTCGCCGTCACACAGCGGAACCATCGGCTCTGCCAGTGCCCCTTGGGGCAACAGGGCAACCGCCAACGAGGCAGCCACTAGCAGGGCACTCGAGGTGAGGGCTCGGCTGGTCACGTCGCGTTCCTCCAGGGCCACTGCACCCCGCGCACGTAGATTAGTGTAGTTAACCAATTTGCCAGCACGGTGAACAGGGCAAACACCAGGGAGTGGAGACTGAGCAGGCCGACGCCGCTGACGACGTTGCCGATGAAGCAGCCGCGGCCGATGAGGGCGCCGGCTCCGACCAGGACCCCGCCGATCAGCGCACCGATCAACATCCCTGCGTCCCCGGATCGCCAGGCGAGCTTGCCCCGGAGGCGGGCGGAGATCAGGGACCCCACCACGATCCCGATCACCAGCGGCACCGACCACTGGCCGCCGGCGGTCTCGGCCCCGACCGCGAGGCCGAAGATGCGTTTGACCCCGTACACCACCCCGAGCGGATAGTTGCGCCCCTCCCCGGTGGAGGCGAGATAGGCGAGCCAACCGAGCAGCCCGACCCCGAAGGCAGAGAGCGCCGTGGGCCAGCCACGCTTGCGCAGGTCGGTCCAGGTCCAAGCCGGGCGGGGCGGGTTGGTGGCGCTGCCGCGGCGGAGAAGCCAGACCAGGCCGGCGAGCCCGGCGAGGGCGAGCAGCCCGCCGAGCAACGGGTAGGCGAGTCCGGTGGCGTCATGGAGACCCGGGCCGACCTTCACCTCCCGCGTCGCGATCACCAGGGCGCGTCGAGCCGTAGCCAGGGCGCCGGGGGTGACCAGGTTGGCGACGATGCCGATCCCGATCAGGGCGAGGAGCGATGAGAGACGACCCTCGGCCACCTTATATAGGGTGCCGCTCACGCAGCCACCGCTGAGCACCATGCCGACCCCGAACAGCCCGCCGCCGACCACCGCCGAGAGCAGCCGCATCGGGCTGGGGTTTGGGATCACCAGGTCCCACTGGACTAGGAGCGCGAAGCCGAGCATCGAGGTGAGGATCGCTACGCCCACGGCCGCTAGCCCGCGACCGGTGCGTTCGAGCACCACCGAGCTCAACAGGGCAGCGCCGCAGAAGCCGCCGCGCTGGATCACGAACCCAAAGCACAGGCCGATGGCGAGCGCGCTCCACATGATCAGCGGATAGGCGATCGCGATTGGATGGTCAATTCTCCCAGAGCCGACGCCGCGGCCCGGTGGCGGCCACCGATGGGCTCCGTCGGCGACGTTAGGGTCGGCTCGGCGCGTAGGTCATGCGCGTTGCCCGATCGAAGGCCTCCTCGATCACGTCGATCAGCTCGTCGATGCGGTTGTCGCCGTCGAAGCGTTGCCCATCGATGAACAGGGCTGGGGTCGAGGTGACGCCGTGGTCGAGTCCCTCCTGTTTGCTGGCGCGCAGGTGGGTGAGGGTGTCGGGATCGGCCATCCTGGCCGCGAGGCGATCCGGGTCGAGACCCAGGGCGGCGGCCCAGGCCGGCAGCTTCTCCGGGCTGAACCCCGGGTAGCGCTGCCACAGGTCCAAGGCCAACTCCCAGAAGCGCCCGAGCTCGGCCGCGGCGAGCAAGGCGAGCCCCCCCTCCTTGGCGTGGGGGTGCTTGCGCAGGGGGAACGGCTTGACGTGCAGCTTTGCCTTGCCGCGCAGGGGGCCCTCGGTCACGGCCCGGAACAGGGGCGGCATCAAGCGGGCACAGTTGGGACCGTTGGCGTCGGCGTAGGCGACCACGGTCACGGGCGCGGTCGGGTCGCCGGCGCTTGGGCTGCGACTCAGGTCGATCGAGACCGGCCCGCCTAGGCCGAGCATGCTGCGAGCCCGGCGGGCGAGGGCTCGGGAGATGATCCCGTCCGCCTCCCCGGCCACGAGTCGTCGGCAAACGTTGCGCCTCAGGCGGATCGCCAACCGGCACACCCGGGGCGCGGCGAGGCACTCCGCGATGGTTTGGTCGCAACAGGCGTAGGGATGCTCGCGGGCCAACAGGGCTGCGAGGCGGGTGCGCTGGCCGGCGTCGAGGCCGGCACAGGGATCGGGCGCGGCTGCGGGGTTCGAGCTCAACGCGACCACGGTTGCGAACGAGAGGATGCTGATCATGACCTGCGCCCCAGGGGCGAGGCCCGAGTTTACCACAGATGTTGTCATGCCTCGCACGCTGGGGCATGGTTCGGCCGTGCACGACGTGGCTCCCCGTTCCCCTGCGATCCGACGCGGCCTGGTGCTGGCGCTGGTGCTGTCCCTTCCTAGCCTCGCGGCCTGCGGCTATCGGCCGCCCTACCGCTACACCAATAATCTCGAGGTCGATCAGAGCGCCCAGCGTGCCTCGGTGGGTGGGGTCCTGCGTTACGACTGCCTGTGGCGCCAGGCGGGGATCCCGAACGCCGTGGTGGAGCTGTGGGTGGGGGATGATGAGGCCCCGCTCGCCAGCGCGACCACCGGTCACGACGGCGAGTTTCTCCTCACTAGCGGCTACTTGCTCGACCCGGGCCGGGAGGGCCGGGTTCGGATCACCTACGGCGCGGTGACCGATCAGGAGCCGTTGCCCGGGCCGCTCGACGAGAACTATCGGTTGGATTGGCTGGTGGCATGCCCCGAGGATCGGCCGGACTGGCTGGCGAGTGACGACGAGACCGTGGCGTTCGTCCCGGCCGGTGCTTCGGAGGAGGACGGTCGCGGCCAGGCGCGCCACCGTCGGATCTCGTGGGCGCGCGGCACCGATTTCGAGTTCAACCGCCGTGACGATCGGTTCACGGCGGAGAGTCACAGCCCACCCCGTTGAGCGGCGGCCCGTCGGGATTCGGCCCGGCCCCTGAGCAGCCACCTGATCAGGATTCAACCTGGGCCCTGGTCCAGGGCCGGCCAATGATGTTACCGATAGGGTCATGGCGATCACCGGATCTCTCATGACCATGCCGTTGGCGGAGCTGTTGGTTTGGGTGCAGACCAACCGACACGCGGGCTTCATCACGGTCTCCCGGGACAGCTACGAGTGGGAGCTGAGTGTCGATGGCAGTCAGATCACCGGCTACTGGGGGCCGGAGCTCCACGACAACCTCGGCCACATCGTGGTCACCAGCGGCATGCTCTCCGAGGAGGACCTGCGCGGCGCGCACCAGTACAAGCGGAAAAAGGACTGCTCCCTCAAGCGGGCGTTGCTCGACACGCGCATGCTCACCGCGGAGCAGCTCGACGAGTGCCTGCTGGAGGTCGCCGCCGAGACCATCTACGACCTGTTCATTGCGCTGCCCGGGGAGTTCGTGTTCACCGAGCGCACCGACGTCGGTCTCGACCTCGACCTCGATTTTGCCGAGGAGGAGAAGCTGCCCCTCGACCTGGTCTTCAACATGTTGTTGATGGAGGGCGCCCGCCTGCAGGTCGAGTGGGCCCAGATCCGGGAGCTTT
>JAUUZB010000174.1 GCA_030590185.1 Deltaproteobacteria bacterium | reverse complement strand
GTGGCGGTATCGGTGGCGGTCTTGGTGGCGGTATCGGCGGCGGCCTCGGTGGCGGTATCGGTGGCGGTCTTGGTGGCGGTATCGGCGGCGGCCTCGGTGGCGGTGGCGGGTCCGGCCTCGGCCTCGGTCCCGGCCCCGGTCGCGGGCGTCCCAGCGACCGTCTCAGGCAATGACGGCTCCTCCCCTTCAGCCGCCACCTCGGTCGGCGGCACCGGGACTGGCATCACTCCCCGTTGCTCCCGGGCGACGAGTTGTTGCTGGAGCTGGGTCACGGTCGACCACAGCGCCTCGATCTGCTTGTCGACCAGCTTCTTGCGCTTGCGGGCGAGCCACATCCCGCCCACGGCCCAGCCGGCCAGGCCGCCGATGATCGCCCCCGCGAATTCTTCGTCCGTTGCGATGGCTCCGAAAATCAAGCCGAGGGTGATGAGGATGATGGTGAGGATCATGGGTGCGGCAAACCAGACCACCGTCTGGGTTGGGGATCAAGCTGGACGGGGCGGGGACACCCGATGGGAGACAGGTGACGCCTTCACACCCGCGCGCTGACATCTGCCATGGTTTTTTCCGCCCAAGGAAGCCTCCCCAGGTGTTACCTCTCTGGCGCTCATTGGTAATGGCTAGGGTAGAGGTGCCCCCAGATCGTCACAGGAGAGAACGATGGCGCTGACCCGCATACTTTTCGCAATGAGCTTGGCCCTGTTCCTAGGTTGCGGGAGCAATCCAGACGTGTCCGGCACGGGCGGCACGGGCGGTGACGGCGGGACGGCCGGAGGCGCCGGGGGCGTCGGTGGCACGGGCGGAATCGGCGGCACGGGCGGAATCGGCGGCACGGGCGGCGTCGGCGGCACGGGCGGCATCGGCGGCACGGGCGGCGTCGGCGGCACGGGCGGCGTCGGCGGCACGGGCGGCGTCGGTGGCACGGGCGGCAGCGCGGGCGGCGCCCTCGGGGATGCCTGCCTGGAGCCAGCCGACTGCGCGAGCGGCTTTTGCAGCGAAACCGCCACCGCTGGCGAGTTTGTCTGCTCCGACTGCCGGGCGAGCAGCGATTGCTCGACCGTGGGCGACGCCTGTATGTGGAGCGACGCCGATGGCTACTACATCTGCGGCACGCCTCCCCCGGGCGAGCTGGGCGCACCCTGTGGCATCGGCACGGATTGCCTCTCCGGCCTCTGTTTCGACACCGGCACCGTCGGCGTCTGCTCGGCCTGCGAGCTCGACGCCGACTGCGGCGACCCCCTCGTGGTCTGCGCCGAGGATGTCCCGCTCGGCTGGGCCACCTGCCAAGGCACGGTGGCGCTCGGTGATGCCTGCACGCTCAACGAGCAATGCGAGGCGGGCGGCCTGTGCAACAACGACATCTGCTCCGAATGCCTGACCCTGGATGACTGCGGCGCCGGCGGCACCTGCGAGGATGACGTCGCCGGGGTTGGGTATTGGATCTGCGCCGGCGGGCTGGGGGATCCCTGCACGGTCGACGCCGACTGCGGACTGGACTTCTGCTTCAACGCCACCGTCTGCTCCGAGTGCTCGGTCAACGGTGACTGCCTGCTGTTGCAGGACTGCTCACCGGACGTCACTCTGGGCTGGGCCACCTGCACCGGCACCGCCGTGCTCGGGGACACCTGCAACGACGACGCGCAGTGCGAGCCGGGTCTGTTCTGCAACACCGACCTCTGTTCGGAATGCGGCGCCGACGCCGATTGCGACCACACCTGTGTGGATGGCTCCCCGGACCTGCCCTACTTCATCTGCGCCGCCGATCTCGGCGAGGACTGCGCACAGGACGCGCGCTGCCTATCGACCTACTGCTACCTCGAGGGCGGTGGTTGGCAGGAGGTCTGCTCCGAGTGCGCCGACGACACGACCTGCGACACCCTCCAGGTGTGCGACTACATCGGCGGGGTCGACGGCTACGCCATCTGCGTCGGCACGCTTCCCTTTGGCGACAGCTGCACCACCGACAGCGAGTGCCAGAGCGGCATCTGTTACCCGGACGTCTGCTCCGAATGCCGGACCGTGGCCGACTGCGACGGCGAGGCCTGCATCGATGACAGCCTGGGCAGCGGCTACTACGTTTGCGCCCGGGACCTCGGGGAGATCTGCATCGACAACGGCCAGTGTTCCTCCACCTTCTGTTTTGACGCCATCGGGCCGGATCTCTGCTCCGAGTGCGCCGTCAATGGCGATTGCGGCCTGATGGAGGACTGTGTCTTCGACATCACCAGCGGTTGGGCCACCTGCCAGGGCAGCGGCGTGCTCGGGGATAGCTGCACCCTCGACGATCAGTGCATTTCCGGTTTCTGCAACAGCGATCTGTGCTCCGAGTGCAACCAGTCGACCGATTGCGACGGCGGCGGCCAGTGCGTGGATGACGGCAACTGGTACATCTGCACCGGCGGCCTCGGTGACGCCTGCGTCGATGGTACCGAATGTGGCTCGACCTACTGTTTCGACACCGGCGTGGCGTCGGTCTGCTCGGAGTGCGCGGTCAACGGCGACTGCGACCTGATGCAGGAGTGTAACTTTGACTTCACGCTCTTCTACGCGGTCTGCGAGGGCACCGGCCTGCTCGGCGACAGCTGCACCGAGGACAGCCAGTGCGAGCCCGGGACCTTCTGTGACCCGGACGTTTGCTCCGAATGCCGTGATGCTCTGGACTGCGCGGCCGGCGAGGTCTGCGCCCTTACCGCCGGGGGCTACAACGGTTGCTTGGCCGCCCTCGGCGAGGTTTGTCAAAACAGCGCCGACTGCCAGTCCGGCCTCTGCTACGACACCGGCTTCTTTAGTCTGTGCTCCGAGTGCGAGGGCGACGGCGACTGCACGCCGCTGGCCTGCAATTGGGACTTCGGTGACGCCTACGCCACCTGCGGCGGGGTAGGACAGCCGGGGGATGCCTGCACCGTGCCGGGGGACTGCGCCTCGGGTATCTGTGTGGCCGATGTTTGCCTAGGGGATCTCGGGGACGCCTGCGGCGCCTCGGATGAGTGTGAGTCCACCTATTGTTACGACGCCGGGTTCGCTCAGGTTTGCTCCACCTGCGAGGTGGATGGCGACTGCACGATCAACCAGGCATGCGGCATGGACTTCGGCGATGTCTATGCCATCTGCGCGGGCACCGCGGAGCTCGGTGACCCTTGCTTGGCCGACGGCGACTGCGTCTCCGGCCTGTGCGGCGCCAACTCCACCTGCCTCGGGGCGCTCGGTGAAGCGTGCACCCTCGGCGCCGAGTGCGTCTCCGGCTATTGCTACGAGGGCGGCCCGAACTGGCAGCACGTCTGTTCCAACTGTGCGGTCGACCTCGACTGCGGCGTTGGCGGCGACTGCGCCTGGAACCCGCCGGACCAGTATTCGTCCTGCAACTGAGGCCGGCCCTCAACGGGAGTAGTAGAACCGAACCTGACTCGGGCCCGGGAGGCCCACGATTTCGAGCTTGGCGCCCGGCAGGGCCCAGCGGTGGGTGCGACGCATCACACCGCGGCCCTGGCGGTCGACGTGGGTCTCTGGGCCGTAGCGGTTCGCGACAACTTCTACTTCGGCACGGCAGCGCCCGGCGACGGCACCCACCTGCGAGTCATCGATTGGGACAACGGCACCACCGGCGGTTTACACGCTCACCAACAACGTCGGAAAGCGGTACTCGATCCACGACCGCGATCCCCTTTCTGCCAAAGGGTGCAGCTCTCCAGCAGGCCGGCCGTGGAGGCAATTTCAGGCGTCATGGAGGCCGGTCGAATAGATGGACAGGATGGGGACGCGCAAAGCCGGCTAGATCCTGCATGCGCCTGCCAGGCGTAAATACCTCGACAAAACAGATATTTTCGCGATAGGCGGGGATCGGTTGATGGCGAGCGGGGTTGACCTGCGATTTGCGAGCCCTATCTCATTGCTACCAGGCCGGTGGGTACAGTTCTGGCGGGGCATTGATGGGTATCGTTGAACGATTGTACAGAGTCGTACGAAGCAAGATCAGAAACCTCACGGATCGTGAGGAGCCCGGCCAGTTCGCGGATCCACAACGGTGGGCCGGTGGGGGCGAAAATGGCGTCCCAAAGCAATCCGCTGAGTCCCAGCTAGCCCAAGCTGGCTACTTCGCCAATCTGGAGCTGCCCAACGGTTCTTCCTTCGCCGAAGTCAGGAGCGCCTATCGGCGTCTGCAACGCAAATACCATCCCGACCGCCACTGGGCCTATGTCGACAAGGCCGCGACTGCCGAGGAGATCGCCAAAGGCCTGAACGAGGCCATGAGCTACTTCGAGGCAAAGCACGCCAAGGGAGAGATGTCATGAGCGACTTCGACTGCGAGCCCCCGATCTTGATCTTCGAGCAGCTCATTCTTCAGTAATTGATGATGACCGGTGAGGAGATCCACGATGCTTAGCTTCTTCAGAAGGTTGTTCCGTCTCGCCGAATCCGAAGCCCACACTGCGATCGACAGACTCGAAGATCCCATCAAGATGACCGAGCAAGGCATCCAAGACTGGAAGGTCGAGCTGCAATCGAGCCTCAAGAATTTGGCGGAGGTCAAGGCGCTGCAAATCCGCATGCGCAAGGAGGCGGAAGGGAACAGGGAGCTGGCAGCAAGTTACGAAAAGAAGGCTGTCCTCCTCCTGCAGAGAGGGCAAGGCGGTGACTTGGACCTCGGCGAAGCCGATAGGTTGGCCGGAGAGACGCTTGCAAAGAAACAGCGGGCTGCCGGTGTCGCAGTGAAGTCGTCGCGAGATCTCCAATCCCAGGAAAGGGTGGTTGCCCAGCTCGAAGCCAACGTGCGGCAATTGAAGGTACAGATCTCCACCTGGGAGGGAGAGCTGACCACGCTCAAGGCGCGTGCCAAAGTGGCCGGGGCTACGAAGAAGCTCAACCAGCACCTGGCACAGATGGACTCCAACAGTACCGTCGCGATGTTGGAAAAGATGAGGGACGAGGTCGCCGAGGATGAAGCGATTGGCAAGGCGTACGGTGAAATCGCCGCGCTCGAAACCAGCGTCGACGCCGAGATCGATATGGCTTTCTCCGGCGATAAAGCACAGGCCAAAGCGGTAGATTCCCTTGCGGCTCTCAAGGTCAAGATGGGGATCGGTGACCAGTAGGTAATCACGGTTGGGAGAAGAACATGGGCAAACTTTGGGCAGCAGGTGGACTCGGTATCTTATCGCTCGTGATGCTCATGGGCTTCTTCCGCGCCGATGTCTCTGGCGTCTCGGCGGCGCTCGCCCTTTTGATCAGCGTGGGGTTGCCGGCTGCGGGAAGTGGTGCGCTTCTCTACTCCCATTTCCGACAAACGGGCTTGTTGCAGGGGCGCAAGGAGAAGCTGCGGCGACAGAGCCTCGAAGCAGAAGTCCTGCGTTTGGCGGCGAAGAAGGACGGCAAGCTCACCCTCGCAGAGGTGATCTCGGAGACCTCCGTCGATGCTGACCGAGCCAAGGCGGCTCTCGATGCTTTGCACCTTCGCAGCCTGGCGGAAATCGAGTTGAGCGAATCCGGGGTGCTCGTTTACGCGTTCTCCAACGTCAAGGCCATCCAAGAGAAACATACCGCCAAGGGGGTGCTCGATGTCTGAACGAGAGCCGCACTACGAGTGTCCTGTCTGCCTGGGCATCAAGCTGAAGAAGTTGCAGCTCAAAAGCGATCTTTTGCTCGACTATTGCGGCCAATGCGGCGGCATGTGGTTCGACTACGAGGAGGTGCACGCGCTTCGCGATTGCCGCCCCAAGATGTTGTGGCAGCGCGTCACCGCCCTCGACCAACCGCACCTCATGAAATGCCACTCGTGCCAGGCCAGCATGGATGCCAACGCCACCCATTGCCCGGTTTGCCGATGGAAAAACGAGATCGATTGCCCTGTGTGTGACAAAAAGCTCACCCACTACGAGGATCTCAAACTCGACGTCTGCAAGTCATGCAAAGGGGTGTGGTTCGACAACGCGGATCTCACGCGTATTTGGAACGGCCAACTCGACAGGCACGCCAAACGCGAGCTTGCCCGGCATCAAAGGAGCAGCTCTGCGGCTTCGGATGGCGTTCCGTTGTTCCTCGATGTTCTTTGCACAGACCCCTACGGTGCATACGTCGTCGCCGATCTTGCCGTGGAGGCAGGAGGTGCAGCCGTGCATGTGGCCGCAGAGGCTGCATCCAACGCGCCAGAGTTGGCAGGTGCAGTAATCGAGGGTGGTGCCGATTTGGCTGGGTCAACCTTTGAAGCGATAGCCGAAATCGTCGGCGGTATCTTCAGCTAGGGGTTGCGGTCTCTACCTCGTCGGTTTCTTGCCCAACAGTCGGTGGTTCCTCATCTCCGTCGACCAGGGGGACCGCACGTTCCGCCGACGCCCCGGCATCACCCCCAGGCGAGAGCAGTCCCCGGTTCAGCCGTACCATCGCCAGGAAAAACGACACGATGAGCGGTCCAGCGATGAGTCCCGTCACGCCGAAGAGTGTCAGTCCCCCCAAGAGCGCAAAAAAGATGATCGCGCCGTGAAGATCCACGCCCGTCTTCATCACCCAAGGTTTCTCGATGTTGTCGACCAAGCCCACGAGCAAGACGCTCCAAGCGAGGAGCACACCACCAGCCCAGGGGTGCCCCGTGGCGAACAAGAAGCCGGAAAGAAGAATGCCCACCAGAGTCGCCCCGCCAACCGGAATAAACGCGGCGACGAAGGTTGCGAGCCCGAAGAAGAACGGGTGTGGGACTCCCGTGATGAGGTATCCCAAAAACGCCACTGAGCCCTGCACCGCTGCGGTGACGACGGAGGACAGGAGTACTGCCTTGGAGACCTTGCGGAAATCCGCAAGCAATTCCTCCATTTGCCCTCGTGGCAACGGCGAGATGTCGCGCACCCAGGCCACCAGTTTGCTTCCTTCCGCGAGAAGGAAGAAGAGGCCGACCAACATCAGCACGGTCTGAATAACGGCGCCGGAGGTCGCGGCAAAGAAGCGGCGCACGGCTGCGGCAGCTTCGCCTGCTTGAATGCCCGCCAATAGCTCGCTCAGCTGCTCGCGGAAACCAGAGGCTATCTCAGTTGCCGGCTCTTGCACGAAACCCGGGAGATACTCGATCAACCCCGCCACCTGGCGCTGCTCGACAACGTCGCGAATAAATCGCACCCCGTCGAAGATCTCCTTGATAACTACGGTCCCGATGAGGGCAAACGGCACCAAGACCAGTACGACCAACCCAAGAGTGAGCGTTCCGGCCGCCAGGTTGCGTCGCCCCTTCAAGC
>JAUUZB010000125.1 GCA_030590185.1 Deltaproteobacteria bacterium | reverse complement strand
GGTGTTGTTGGGACCGTAGTCGCTGTCCTGGGGTGGGGAGCCAAAGCCGATGTAGAAGCGCACGTCCGCCGCCGCTAGCTGGCCCGCGGTGCTGGTGCGGCTCGCCGTCAGGGTGAAGGTCCGCCGCTCGCCGGGCATCAGGTAGCCATTGACCACCGGCCCACCCGGGCTGCCAAACGGGGGCGCCGACATGGAAACGTCGAAATCAGTCGCCTCCGCCGCGATGGTGAAGTTCGCCAGGGCATGGCCCATGTTGTTCTGGACCCAGACACTCATGTTGGCCGTGCCCGAGCTCGGTACATCGAGGGTATCGGCGGCGGGTCGGGCGACGATCTGGTAGGTGGTCCGCCAGAGATCATCGCACCAATGCGCGTGGGCCGAACCAGCGGTCGACATCACCGCGACGGCCACGGCGGAGAGCCGCAGGGCTACTTTCATCGGGTACCTCGTCTCAACTACCGATCAACAATCAATAAACGATACCATTTCAGATCGGTTGATGCCATCGTCGATGGGATGGGGCTGACCAACAGAGCACCGTTGGCCGCGCTGGTGACGCTCGGCGCCTGCTACTCCCCGGGGTCCTTCGTCGATCTCGATCCCAACGGCGAGAACCACTGGACCCCCCTGCACGAGACCGCGATCCTCGGCCAACGGGGGCCGGCGGAGTCGTTGATCGCCCAGGGCGCGGAGATCAACGCCCGGGCCCGCTTCGACATGACCCCGCTGCACTGGGCCGCCCTGGCCGGGCACCTCGAGGTCATTCGCCTGCTGTGTGACGCCGGGGCTGACCTCGACGCGCCCAACCTCTACGGCATGACCGCCCTGCACGAGGCCGCCACCCCCGAGGTAGCGATGGAGCTGCTCAGCGCCGGCGCCAAGCTCGAGGCCAAGGATCGCCGTGGCATGACGCCGCTCCACCTAGCGCGCTCCGCCGAGGGCGCCGAGGTGTTGATCAACGCCGGCGCCAACATCACGATCGCCGCCCGCGACGGTCGGACACCGATCCAGATGATGTCCCCCCTGGTGGACGCGATCGATGACCGCCCCCCGCGCATCCTGGTGTTGCCGACCCGCGGCATGGTCCGCTTGCGCGACGATCATTCCCGGGGCCGGGTGGAGGTCCGCAACATCTCGACCCAACCGCTCACCAACCTGCGGCTAGCCGTTCACCCCGACGACAACGCCTGTTCGGCCACCACCACGCCCCTGGCCATCGAGCGTCTGAACCCTGCCCAGCGGGCCGGTTTTGACATCGCCTTCACGCGCACCCCAGGTGTGAAGCCAGGACAACGCGCCATCGGTTTCGCGATCAGCGCCGAGCTCGCCGGTGAGGAGACCACCCTGGTGGGCTACTCGATCCAGCTCGACACCCGGCGCGAGCGCACCCCAACCGACCGCGGCCTGGTTCCCCTCGCTCAGGTCCAGCTGCGCGCCACGCCGACGCGCCACAACCTGTTGGCCTTCCTCGCGGCGCCGTTGGTCCTGGGGCTGCTATTTCTCTGGCTGCGCGCCCGCCGACCGGCGCCGGTCCCAGAGGGTCAGACCGCGGGCCAGGAGAAAGACGACGACGAGGGTCACGGGGAAGGATAGCCAGAAGAACAGATTTTGGCGCCCCCGCTCGCTGCTGCCGGTCACTAGATCCGCGAGCTCGAGGCCGTGGAGGGTGCCGCTGTAGGAGCCGAAGTAAACCATCCATTCGCCGTTGAGCTCCGCCGCCACCGGGGATGACCAGGCGGTGTGTTCTAGCCCGACCGTGCTCCAAATGGGGCGACCCGTATAGAGCTGCCACAGCGGCTCGCCGTCCTCGGCCCGGACGCCGTGTAGGTAGTGATCCCACGACGGGATCGCGACCTGGGCGGCGGCGCCGCTGCCGATCACCACCGGCCCGCCGAAGATGCTGCCGCGGGTGGCGTAGCGCCAGATCTGATCGCCGTTGGCCAGGTCCAGGCCGTAGAGGGTGTGATCGTAGGAGCCCACGAAGACCATCTGCCGCTCGCCGATGGTGGCCACCGCCGGGGCGCCGGTGACCCAATTGCCGGTGCGGAAGCGCCAGATCTCCTCGCCGCTCTCGGCCGCCACGGCGCGGACGACCCCTGACTTCGACGCCAACACCACCCGGGTCCCCGCCGTTGTTTGCACCACCGCCGGGGGGCCGCGGATCGCGTCCAGCTCGGTTTGTCGCCAGCGCACCCGGCCATCCCGTGCCGCCAGGGCGTAGAGGTTGCCATCGGAGGAGCCGACCAGTACCAACGGCCCGCCGTCGGTCTCGGCGTAGATCGCCGCGGTGATCTCGTTGTCCCCGAGGGAGCGTCGCCAGAGCACCTCGCCGGTCTGCGCCGCGAGCGCAGTCACCCCGCCCTCCTGTTGGTTACGGCTCAGGGAGCGGTCCCAGACCCAATGGCCGAAGAAGACCGCGTCGCGCTCCCCCACCCGACCGACGCAGGGTGACGCCAGGCGGGCGCCGCCCAGGGTGGTGCGAAAGGACTCCACGGAGTGGATCCAGATCCGCTCACCGCGGACCGCATCCAGGGCATAGAGTAAGCGGTCGCTGGAGGTGGCGAATACCCAGAGCCGCTCGTCGTCTCGCCACAGCACCGGCGCGGCCGCGAGCGATCCGCCGGTGGCGTAGGACCAGAGCGGCTCGCCGCTCGCCGCGTCGAGGGCGTACAGATTGCGGTCATAGCTGCCGATCACCAGCAAGGCGGATTCGCCGGCCAGGCCTATGGCCGGCGAGGTCCAGACGGTCATCCCCAGCTCGTAGCCCCAGGCCCGCTCGCTGCCCTCGAAGGTCCAGGCACGCGGCTCGGTGGACACCGCTAGCCGAGTGGCTCCGGTGTTCGCCCCGTTGGCCCTGGCCATGGGCCAGTCCGTCGCCGCGGACTCAGGCGCGGCGATGGTCAGGGTCGACAGTAGCAGAGCGAGGCTGCCCACGGTCGTCCTCCTGTGACTTTTCGACTACGACGAAGGCGCTGTTGGGGCACGCGTCCACGCAGGCGTAACAGAGTTGGCAATGTTCGTGGAGGACCACCGGCCCGGTTGGCCCGTCAGGCCCGCTCGGCGCGCCCGGAACGATGGCCGCGACATCGCAGACCTTGCTGCAGGTGCCGCAGTGGTTGCAGCGGTCAGCGACCACCTGCAGCCGCCGGAAGGAGAAGCGGCTCAACAGGCCCATGAGATAGCCCCAGGGGCAGAGGTAACGACACCAGGAGCGTGACACCACCATGGATGCGGCGACGATCACCAAGGTGGTGAGCGCCGAGGCCGCGTCATCCCGGGAGGTAAAGGCGAAGTGCACCGGCGAGGTGATGGCGAGGTGAGACAGGGCCGTGAAGATAATCGCGACGATGCTGACCCACCGGATACGCCGCAGGGAGAGATCCCGGGCGGCGCCGATCACCACCAGGTAGCAGAGCAGGATTAGTGACGCTGCCCAGTGCAGGCTCGAATCCTCCACAAACATTCGCTTGGCGGAGCTGACCCAGATCACCAGGGTCACGAAGCCCACCAGGATGACCGCCAACAGCACGTGATTGCGCACCCTGCCCTCCGGCGATCCGATCAACCGTTTGCGCAGGATGCCCGCCCACTCCTGAATCGTGCCGGTGGGACAGATCCAACCGCAAAAGACCGGGCCGGCAACCACGGTGACGCAGATGACCCCCACCGGCAGGGCCAGCCAGTAGAAAGACTCGGTGTAGACCGTGCCGATCAAGCTGAGACCGTAGAGGCCGTTGCGGATCATGCCGAAGACGCCGAGACAGGAATAAACGACGAAGAAGAAGAACAAGAAAGAGATGGACTGGACGATGCGCCGCACCAGCTGGCGTCGTCGCCGGCTCTCGGCGGCGATGGTGACCGCCAGCAACAGGAACAGGATCGAGGCTATCTCGATGCTGGTCTCATCCAGGGAGATGAACGGCGTGTCGAAGATCTTGAGCAGGGGACAACGAGGCGGTTCCATTCAACCCACCTCCCCGGCCGGCAGGTCGCAGCCCCCGTGCCCCTCGAGACAAGAACGCCCGCACTCGGGATGGGGGTCGGGCTCGTGGGTCCCGAGGAACTCCCCCACGAAGGCGCAACGCGGCCGTGAGAAGACCTCGTCGCTGGGGCCGCTCTGGATGATGCGGCCGGCGAGCATCACCGCGCAGTGGTCCGCGAGGGCCCGGGCCTCGGTGCGGCTGTGGGTGACGTGCAGGGTGGTCAAGCCGAGCTCACGGTGGAGCCGCCCGAGCTCCTCCTGCAGCTCGACCCGGGCATTCGTATCGATCGGCGCGAGGGGCTCGTCGAGAAAGAGCAGATCGGGACGAACGGCAAGCGCCCGCGCCACCGCGACCCGTTGCGCCTCGCCGCCGCTGAGGGCATCGATGGGGCGGTCGACCAGCGTTGATAGGCCGAGGCGCTCGACGGTCTGCGCCACCACGCGATCGCGTTCTTCCTGCGCTACCCGGCGGGCTCGGAGGCCGTAGGCGATGTTCTCCCGGATGTCGAGGTGCGGGAACAGGGCCGGCTGCTGAAAAACCATACCGATGTTGCGTCGCTCCGGTGGCTCCTCGCTCACCTCGCGCCCATCGATCCAAATCTGCCCGCGGTCCGGTGAGCGCAAGCCGGCCAAGGTGTGCAGCAACAACGACTTGCCCGAGCCGCTCGGGCCGAGCAGCATCCAATACTCACCGGCGCCGATCCGCAGATCGATCGGACCGAGGGTGAAGTCGCCGAAGCGCCGCTCTAGGGACTCGGTGGTGATCACATGCGCCCCGCTCGCCGATAGGCGAAGGGCAGCAGGGTCTGCCCGAATTGCAGCAGCACGAAGATCCACAAACAAATGATCAGGAGCAGGATCGCGATCGGTCGACTCTCGCTGGCGCCAGCGCGCAGGAACTCGGTGTGGACCAAGATCGGCGCGGTGACCGGGGAGCTGGCGAAGAGCAGGATCGCCCCCAGCTCGCTGATCGCCCGGGCCCAGGCCAGGATCATTCCCATGGCAATGCCGCGCGCCGCCAGCGGCAGCGCGATGCGCCGGAAGGTCATGGCCGGCGACGCCCCGAGGGTGCGCGAGGCCTCCTCGAGTCGCAACGACACACCCTCGAAGGCGGTGAGCGCGGTCTTGATCAGGAACGGCGCACCCACGAACACCTGAGCGATGATGATGCCCACCATGCGACCGGCGACCTGGATGCCGAAGATCTGATAGAGCGCGTCGCCTAAGGCGCTGCCGCTACCCAACAACACCATCAGGGCGATCCCGACCACCGACTGGGGCACCAGGATCGGCACATCGATCAGGGACTCCACCAAACCCTTGCCGCGGAACTCCGACCGGGCCAGGGCGTAGGCCAGTGGCACGCCCCACAGGGTGATGATGAGCGTCGCCAGGGTCGCGCTGACCAGGCTAAAGAGGATCGCCTCGCGCACATCCGGCCGGGCGAGGGTGAGCCAGAGGGTTTGGGGTGAGTCCTGAAGTCCGAGATGGAGCAGTGGAAAGAGCACCAGCGCCAGGGCCACCAAGCCGCCGCCCAAACAGAGGCGCAGGAAGAGGGACGCCCGCCGCACCCGCCAGAGTACGAGGTAAATGAGCAACAACGGGATGAAGGTCTCCACCGCGTACGGCTGCAGGAGCACGAAGCTCAGCACAAAGAGACAAAAGAAGCCGAGCAGAAAGCGGGAGCGGAAGACGCTGGCGTAGGCGATCACCAGCAGGATGAACAGCGTGGTGCGGTTCATCAGGACCATCACCAACAGAAAGAGCAGCAGGTAGCCGACCACGAACAGGCCGAGGGAGCGCGGCGCAACGAGCAACGGTCGCGCGCAGTAGATGACCCAGAGGTTGGTCGCGAAGAGCGCCAGGTTGAGGGAGGCGCCCAGGCCCGGCTCCGATACCAAGGCGAGGGCGAGGTGAATCGCCCCGAGCACCCCCACGGCCAACAGCGCGGAGCGAATTGTCACATACGGCCTACAGCCCGTCGGCGATGCCGGACAACAGCAGCGTGCCAGCGGTCAGGCCACCCGCGTCGTTGAGCACGTTCTCGACCAGGAAGAAGTACTCATCCTTGCGCGCGTGGTAGTTCCACACCAGCCCGTTGTTGCCCGCCCGGGCCGCGTCGCCCGCGGTGACCGAGTCGGTCATGTAGTCGTAGAGCGCCAGGGTAAACAGGTTCTCGTAGAGATCGGTGGCCACCGCGGTGTCCGGCATCTCGAAGATCCAAACGATCGCCTCGTAGGTGCCGTCGGTGTAGTACTCACGGCCGAACTGAACGAAGTTACGGTCGGTGAAGGGGTCGGCGCCACCGTTGATCAGCGCCACCAGCTCGGTGTTGGTCTCGGCCACCTCGACTCCGGCCGGGTTGGTGAGCGGGTTGGCTCCGCCATCGCCGTGCACGTCGTCGATGACCCAGGTGCCGATGGCGTTGTCCGCCGGGAACACGGTGTCGATGGCCGGGTTGGCGCCGCCGTCACCGCCGGTGCCGCCCGTTCCGCCGCCGTCACCACCGCAGGCGATGACGCTGATGCCGATCAAAACCCCAATCACTCGACAATAATTCATGATGTCTTCTCTCCGTCCCCTGCGCGGGTATAAGACTGCGTGAGGTGCCTAACGGGATGCTCCTGGGTTGTCAATTGCCGCGATCCGGCGCGAGGTAGGACATGCGTCACGTCGTTTTTGCCGTGCTGGTCGCCGTGCCCACGGCGCTCATCACCTGGATGGTCACCATCGGCACGGCACCGCAACCGGACCTCTGCCCGGCGTGCGGGATGGCGCCGAGTGCCGGTGGGCATTCCGGCCCAGGGGCCGGAGTCGGAGCCGAAGCCCACGCCCCTGCCGCGAACCCCGACCCACCAGCCGATCCCTTCCTCGCCCTGTTGTCGCCGCCCCTAGCGGGTGCCACGCCCACCACCGAGCCGGAGACCTTTCGCAGCAAGGGCCTCTTCGCCTACATCAATGGCGGCGCGCCGGCCTACATCGAGCGCAACTTCAAACGCCTGTTGGCCTGCGAGCTCAAGACCCAGAGCGGCGGCGAGCTCACCTGCGACATCTACGACATGGGCACGCCCGAGGACGCCGTGTCGATCTATACCTTTGAGGCGATCTCCACCGCCGAGACGATCGCCATCGGGGACGCCGGACGCAAGAGCGACATGGCCTTGGCGTTTCGCAAGGGCGCCTACTACGTAAAATTGACCGCCTTCGACAAAGCGGCCGAGGCCGAGCTGCCAGCCCTCGCCGCAGCGCTCGCCACCAGGTTGTAGACCATGGCCGCGAAACGCGACGAGTCCGCGCCGACGCCACCCCGGCCCCTCACCCGTCGCGAGGCGATGCTCCGCATCGGCCAGACCGCCGCCGTGGGCGCGGTGTGCACCGGCGCCGGGATCTGGTTGCTCAACCGCGACCCCTTCGCGCCGGAGATCCTCGAGCCGGTCCCCGACCATCGGGTGGAACGACCCGCCGGCGCTGTAGAGCTGGCGATCATGCGCGGTCCGGATCCCGCGGCCAACGTGCGGGCTGCCCTCGCCGCCCTCGGCGGCATGGAGAGCTTCGTCAAAAAAGGCGAGCGGGTGATGCTCAAGCCGAACGTCGGTTGGAACCGCACCCCGCAGCAGGCCGCCAACACGAACCCCGAGGTGCTCGCCGAGGTCGTGCGTCTGGTCCTCGCGGCGGGCGCCGCCGCGGTTTGGGTGACCGACTTCCCGATGAACAACCCCGAGCGCTGCTTCACACGCTCAAAAATCGCGGCGGCCGCCCTCGCGGCCGGCGCCGACGTGGTGATGCCGACCGCGGGGGCTTTTCGACCGGTGGCGGTCTCCGGCCAGATCCTGCGCACCGCCGAGGTGCTCTGGCCCCTGATCGAGGCCGACCGGGTGATCAACATCCCCGTGGTCAAACAGCACAGCCTGTCGGTGGCCACCATGGCGATGAAGAACTGGTACGGCGTGCTCGGCGGCCACCGGGCGCGCCTGCATCAAAAAATCGACCAGTCCATCGTCGACCTGCATGCCATGGTCAAGCCCACCCTCACGGTGATGGACGCCACC
>JAUUZB010000529.1 GCA_030590185.1 Deltaproteobacteria bacterium | reverse complement strand
GAGCCAAAGCCAAAGCCAAAGCCAAAACAAAACGCCCAAAGCCTAGCCCCGAGCTCTGCGGCCCTGCCGACATCCAAATCCACAATCACGCGCCCTAGAAGAAACAGATTGACGAACTGCCAAAAGAAGATTATATTAGCCCTATTCAATATGACCCCACCTAAGAAAGCCCGCCGCCGCTCCACCCAACGTCGCCTCGATCTTCGCATCAGACCCCGCGGCCACGGCGGCTGGCGCCCCGGTGCAGGTCGCAAGCCTAGCCCCGGACGTCGCCCGGCCCCGCACCGAGCCCGCTCCGCCCACAACCACCGTCACCCCGTCCACGTCACCATGCGGATCGTGCGCGGCCTAGGAAGCCTGCGCCACAAACCCCGCTATCGAGTCGTCAAGGACGCCCTCCACGCCGGCGCCTGCCGGGAGAACTTCCGCCTGGTGGAGTATTCAATCCAAGCCAACCACCTGCACTGCATCTGCGAGGCCGGCGACGCCAAAAGCCTTTCCAACGGCGTGCGCGCCCTCACCATTCGTATCGCCAGGGCCGTCAACCGGCAGGCTGGCCGCCACGGAAAGGTCTTTGCCGAACGTTTCCACGCCCGGTCCCTGCGCACGCCGCAGGAAATCCGCAATTGCTTGGTCTACGTACTGCACAACTTCAAACGGCACGCCAAGCAAGCCGGCCGGCGCTTCAATCCCCACGAGATCGATCTCATGTCCTCGGCGAGCTGGTTCGAGGGCTTTTCGCGGCGACTGGGCAGGAGACTGATGGGGCCCCGCCCCGTGCCCAAGCCAACGACCTGGCTGCTCAAAACAGGGTGGCTCAAACACACCGAGCTCATCCACCCCAGCGAGGTCCCCCGGGCGAAAACGTGACGAGCTCCAGCGGGCGGGAACGTGACGAGCTCCAGCGGGCGGGAACGTGACGAGCTCCAGCAACCGCCTTCACTCTCACTCTCACTCACGGACCGACGTGCCAGGCGCTCTCGATTGGCCGAGAGATGCGTCGTGTTGACAGCGGCCGGAGACCAGCGCATGACGTCACGGGGAACGATCTCACCATGCAACTAAGACACGGCGGTCTCACCATCGAAGTGCCGGACGACTGGGAAGATCGCTCGACCCTCTTGTTCGTGGCACCCCGCGACACGGCTGAGTTGCCAACCGTGGCAGCGGTGCAGCGTCCCACCGAGGCGGTCGCGATCGCCTTCGTTCGGGTGAAGAGCGGCGAGACGGCCGAGGATGTCATGCGCAGCCAGGCCGAGCAGGCCCGGGCGCTCAACCCGGAGTTCGAGGTTTCGGACGCTGGGCCAATCGACTCGGCGCTCGGCAGCGGGTGGTGCCAGACCCAAAGCCTAACGGTCTTTGATATGCCCGTGCGCCAGCTGTCGGCGGCCTTTGTGGTCGGGCCGGTGGCGGTGGTCGCGACGGCGAGCGCGGCCGAGAGCCGTTTCGCTCGCTGTTCCGAAATGCTATCGTCGGTGTTGCGGTCCCTGGGACCCGCGGAGGGTTGAGCCATGACGGTGACCTTGAATCAGAGCCAGTTGATCGCGGCCGGCCGGGTACTCGAGGAGCTCGGGGCGGACGCCAAGATCGAGAGCCTCCGGGTCGACGGCAAAGAGGTCACCGACCTAGCCGGCGCACGGGCGGCCCTGGCGGCGGCCGACGCGCCGATCGAGGAAGAAGCCCCGGGGGTGATCGGTCGGGTCAGCGACAGCCTGGCGAACAAGATCGACGCCTTTGAGGACAAGCTCGAGGGCCCGGGCTGGAAGGCAAAGCTGCGCAAGTTGATCTCCGCGGATCCGGAGCGAGTGGTCACCCGCGTGATGGTGGAGGCCAAGCTCGCTGACGGCACAGAGCTGCGCCTGCCGGTTGAGGTTCTCGACCGCGAGGCCACCCGCTTGCTCCAACGCGCCTCGAGCATCTCCGAAGTCATCGGCCTGGTGCCGCTGCTCGGCTTCCTCGCCCCCATCTTGACCGCCGCGGGCACCGCCATTGGCGCCGGTATCTCCCGACTGCTCGGCCACGACGCCCTCTCCGAGTCGATGTTGAATACCGCTGGCAAGCACGCCGCCCTATTCGCGGCCGGCCTCATCCCGGTGGTCGGCTCGGCCACCTCCGCCGCGGCCGCCGCCATCGATCACATCGACGCCCGCAACGTGGCCAGGGCCCCCTCGGTCGCCGAGATCGTTAATCTGTAAACTCGCCGTCATCGGCCTGGACTGTCTGACCCCGCAGCTCGTGTTCGATACCCTGCGGGACCGGCTGCCGGTGTTGCGGGACCTGGCACAAAACGGTCTGTGGGGCCCGTTGCTGAGCAGCATGCCGCCGATCACGGTACCGGCCTGGGCCTGCATGGTGACCGGCCAGGACCCGGGTCAGCTCGGGCTCTATGGTTTTCGCGACCGGGCGGGCTTCACCTATGACCAGCGGCGGCTCGCCTCATCCTTGGCTTTTGATCCGCCGCCGGTTTGGAGCCTCCTGTCTCGGGCCGGCCTGAGGTGCCGGGTGCTCGGGGTACCGCTCACCTATCCCCCCAAGCCGGTGCGCGGTTGCCTGGTATCGGGTCCGCTGACGCCGAGCGCCGACTCCACCTTCACCTACCCGCCGGAGCTGGGTGAGGAGCTCGAAGCAGCCCACGGCCCTCTGATCTTCGACGTTGACCGCCACGCCGCGCCGAACGAGACGGCGCTGTTCGAGCAAATCCAGGAGATGACCGCGCAGCGCTTCGCCATCGCCAATGCCTGGGCCGCTCAGCCGGATTGGGATTTCTTCATGATGGCGGACATGGGACCGGACCGCCTCCATCACGCCTTCTGGCATCGCCCGTCGCTCATCGAGCGCTACTACGTCGAGCTCGACCGCCGGCTAGGTGAGCTCCTCGAGCGGCTACCGGCCGGAACCGAGGTGGTGGTCATCTCTGACCACGGTGCCCAAACGATGGAGGGTGGCTTTGCGATCAACCAGTGGCTCATGGAGCAGGGCTACCTGACCCTACACGGGCCGCCGGGCGCCCCCGGTCCGTTGCTGCCCGGAAGCATCGATTGGTCGCGTACCCGGGTCTGGGCCGATGGCGGATACGTGGCCCGTATCTATTTCAACGTGGCCGGCCGCGAGCCGGAGGGGATCGTACCACCCGGGTCGACCGCAGCGCTCGGCGATGAGCTCGAGGCCGAGCTCGGCGGCCTAGCGGGACCGCAGGGGGAACCGGTGACAGCGAGGCTGCTGCGCCCGGCGCGGATCTACGACGCCCTCAACGGCACGCCCCCCGACCTGATCCTCGAGCTCGACGACCTACGCCTGCGCGCCCTCGGCTCGGTCGGCTTGCCTGCCACTTTCGCGCGGGACAACGACCGTGGCCCAGACCAGGCCAACCATGCCCAACACGGCCTCATCATCTGGCGAGATGGCGGCGGCGGCAGACGGCGCGAGGATCTGAGCCTCTACGACGTCGCGCCGAGCGTGCTGGCGCACTTCGGCCTCGACAGGCCCAAACAGATGCGCGGTAGGGTGCTCGGTGCAGGGCCTACAGGAACGGACTCGCCATCGGGATGACCGGATCGGCGATGATCACCTCGATCTGCTCCTCGACCGCTGCGAGCTGATCCTCCGGCTCCTCCTCCGGCACGTCGACCAGCTCCATCTCGACCTCGGTGTCACCGGCGTAGACCGCCAACTCACCGACACAGGCCTCGCTCTCGGCCAACAGCTGCTCGCACTTGCGCAAGGCGATGGTGATCTTCTCGAACTCGTGGGAGCCAACTTCGGTGTCACCGCGGGCCACCGCTTCACGTAGGGTCACATCCGCCTGCTCGGAGATCTTGAGCAGCCCCTTGACGGCGGTCAGTTTCTCGTTGACGCAGTTGAGCTTGACGACGTCTTTCTCCTCGCGCGCCTCGGTCAGGTGCCCGAGAACCGCGTTGAGAATCGCCTTCATGCGGGACAGCGCCTGGGTGCTGCGCGCTCCCTTCTGGGCGTCCGGGACCTCTTCGATCTCCGCCTCGACGTCGGTCTCGCCGACGCCCTCGTGGTCGGCGTGGGGGGGAGGATCGTCTTGGGCTTGGGCCGCACCCACGCCCAAGGCGAGGGCAAACACCACTGCCAAAGGCAGCCGAATCGACAGCTGGTTCATGGGGTAAACCTAACCCCAGGTGGGCCGGTCGTCAACTGAATCGACCTCCCCGGCCACCGGGGCTCAGCAATCGGGAGTTCTGGGGACTTGACGAAACGCCCCCATTCTGGTGTGAAGCCGTGCTCTTGGCGCATTGTGAGCGCCAGTTACGAAATATCCAGAATCAAGGGAGCCACGCGTGCGTTTTGAACAGCCCCTCATCGAGGGCACCTTGATCCGCCGGGACCGCAAATTCGTCGCCGACGTGCTGCTCGCCAATGGTGAGGAGGTCGCGGCCCATTGCGCCAACGCCGGCAAGCTGCTCGGCTGCGCGGAGCCCGGGACCAAGGTGCTGGTGTCTGTCCACGACAGCCCGCGCATCAAGTTT
>JAUUZB010000700.1 GCA_030590185.1 Deltaproteobacteria bacterium | reverse complement strand
GGGGCGGTGCACCGCCGGCTTGGACACGGGGGGGGGGGGCGGCCTCTTGGGGTTGGGGGGGGGTGGGCGCCGATGGTGGTTGCGGTTGCGGTTGCGGTTGCGGTGGCGGTGGCGGTGGCGGTGGCGGCGCGGCCTCCGCGACCTGGGCGAGCTCTTTCAAGCCGTCATCGATGGCGCTCCGCATGAACATCGACATGAGCAGTCCGGCCCAGCGGTGGAAGATCCCGTCCTGGACGCCGCCCATGCCCCAGGTTACCGAGGTAGTCGTGCCCTGGGGGTCCAAGCGCCAATAGCTGGTCATTTCGTGGGGCGCCTCGAACACGACTTTTTCGGCCACCCGGGTTGGCCGCACCGACTCGGTGATCGTCATCTTACCACCACCGGAGTGCTCGCTGGTCCAGGTGTACCAGGCCCCGACCCCGGTCCGCTGTTCGCTGTAGGTGACCGTCATGGTCTCGTCCGCCTTCTTCCACGGCGACCAGGACATGCGTTTCTCGACGTTATTGACCAGGTCGAAGACCACCTCCGGCGGCGCTGCGATCTCGCGGGTGCGCTCCGCTCCGAAACTCGTGGGCAGGAAGAGGCCAATGACGATTACCAACCCGAGCAACACCCCGGCGCCAATGCCACCTATCTTCAATGCCTTCATGGTTGGATCCTCTCCCCCTGTTTTTTGCAGACCCGCCGCGGTTCGGCGCCCTGTTTCGCCTGGGGGCCGGTCGCTTCTGCCCAGCTGGTCATCGGTTTGTGGCGCTCCCACCAGGCCCGCGCCCGGTCGCGGGTCCAGGGCTGATCGATCGGTATCGCTTCGAGCTCCCGGGCGAGCTCAGCGGCGCTGCCCGGTCGGTCGTCGGGCGATTTGGCGAGGCAGCGGTGGATCAGTGCATTGAGCTCCGCCGGTACCGGCAGCTCGCTGATTTCCTGCAACGGAATCGGCTCCTCGTTGGCATGGGCCACCACCACCGCCATGGGCGTATCGCGTTCGAACACCAAGCGTCCGGAGAGGAGCCAGTAGGCCATGCAGCCCAGGGCATAGAGATCCGCCCGGCCGTCGATCTCGCGACTCACCGCCATCTCCGGAGCCATGAAGGCCGGGGTGCCGACCAGCACGTCGCCGGCGGTGAGGGAGATGTTGCCGTTGTCGTCATTGTCTCCGAATCCGAAGGTGCCCTTGACCAGACCGAAGTCGAGAACCTTGATCCAATCTTCATCACGGCCGTAGCGACAGGCGAAGACGTTGGCCGGTTTGATGTCGCGGTGAACCAGGCCGGCGGCGTGGGCCTCGTCGAGGGAATGGCAGGCCTGGACCAATAGGTGGATCACGCGTTCGGCGGGCATCGGCCCGTAGCGCTTGACCATGTCGTCCAGGTCGACGCCGTCGAGCAACTCCATCACGTAGAAGAAAGTCCCGTCCTCGGTGCGACCGAAATCATAGAGGTCGACGGTGTGTCCGGATTTGAGATTGGAGGTCACCTGGGCCTCGCGCTCGAAGCGATCAACGGCGGCTCGAACCGTTTGCCGATCGGAGAGGCCGAGCACCTGCGGTTTGATCAGCTTGATCGCCGCCGGTCGCGCCAACATCTGGTGGCTGGCCCGCCACACCTCCCCCATGCCGCCCCGGCCGAGTACCTCCTCGAGCCGATAGCTGCCCATCTCCCGCACCGTCTTCACCTCGCGACTGATCCGGTAGAGCAGCTTGGAGCCGAAGACCGCTAGCAACAACGCCACCGCTGGGCTGATGGTCGCGATGGCCACGTCCCCGGTGCCAGCGTCCACCGCCTCGATCCAGCCGAGGTAGAAGATACTGAGTGGCCGGGTGAGGGCGGAGGCAAAGCCGGCCACCAGGGTGCGGCCCGGCGGGGTTGGGATCAAGAGTGGGAAGAGGATGATCAACGACTCGGTCCAGGCGATCACCGGCACGTGGCCGAAGGACACCCAGATGCCGCGGGCGACCACCACCGAGAGGATCCAGCAGGTGAAGACCTGGAAGATCATGCCGAGGGTCAGGACGTGGCGCACGGGTATCAGCTTGAAGCCGGCCAGGGCCGCTACCAGGAGCGCGACGATTCCCTGCAGGGCCATGTCCTTTTGGTTCAGCACGAGGAAGCGTGGCTCGAACTGATCTGGGATCGGGCCCCAAACCAGGACGAGCAGGATCAGGAGCTCGATGGCCCCGAGGAACCCGGCCAATGCCGCCAGACGAGAGCGGGCCAACTCCAGCCAGTCCTGGGGGAGCTCGGTGGTCCGGCCCCAGCTGATGCCGACGCCGGAACCGGGCGCGGGGTCGGCGAAGGGGATGTGGAGAGCTTTTGGGGTACGCATGGGGATGGCGTATGGATATGACCGGCGGGCGGTGGGTGCAATGAGGGCGGGCGAGGTGGTTCGATCGGGCGGCTGGTTGGCGCTTCTCAGAACGTCCCTGCTACCCCGAGGCTCGCCCCACCCGGCGTCGGCGCCGCCGAGAACAACAGCTCGCTCACCGGCGACCAGTCGGTGAATAGGCTGAGCACCACCGCGCCCACTACGAAGACGCCGCCGACCACCGCGAAGATGCGCGCCATCTCGGTATTGGCGGTGACCCGCTCCTGCTCCTCGCGCAGGCGGATGGCCGGCACCGCCTCGTCGCCGCTGAGCTCGCTGAGGCGGGTGTACTCGGCCACCGCGTTCTGCTGTTCCACGAGGAAATAGACTGTCAGGCCAAAGGAGGCCGCGGCCAGGCCGCCGGCGGTGGCGATCATCCATGGGTGGAGCGGGGGCGGGTCCCAACGGTCGACCACCTCCGGTGCCACGCCCCGGGTGCGGCCCTCGCGCATCGGGTACTCCGGAAACAGCTCCTCGACCGCCGGCCCGATCGCCTCGAGCAGCTCCTCGCCGCCGCCGCCCTTCATGTGGCGGTTGACCGAGTGGCTGACGCTGGCGGTGGCCATGTCCACCCTTTTAATGTCCAGGACCGTGGTCTCCTCCTGGCGCGCGATGCCGCCCACCAACAAGTAATCGGCGCCTAGGGCGCCCGCGACCTGGGTCATGCAGATATCCGTGTCGCAGCCGATCATCTGTTTTTGTTCTTCGATCGACAGCAGGGTGCGTAGCTCGGCCATGCCCGAGGCCGAGACCCGCTGGAGCTTGCGCACCTCGGCCACCAGGCTCTCGGAGACCAACAGGGCCTGGTCCGCTGCCAGGTCCTTGGTGGTGAGCTCGTAGACCACCACCCGGATCGGTCGGATGGGTTTGGGCTCCGGCGGGGCCGGCTCATCGGCGGTGGGGTCCTCGGGGGTTGGCTCCTCGTCGGTGGGGTCCTGCGGTGCGGTCTCCGGCGTTGGGGGTGTCGGCTCGAGCGAGGCGTCCGGTTGCGGGGCGGGGGCTGGATCGGTTGCTTCGGTCAGGGGCTCGGGGTCCTCGACCTCCGTCTCGGGTTCGGTACCCGCATCTGTATCAGGCGTGAGATGCGGCGGCGTGGTCGCGGGGGCGGTTGAAAGGCGATTTGAATCTGGCTCTGGCTCTGGCTTCGGGTCCGGGTCCGGGTCGGTTGCTTCGGCTGTGCTCGACATCCCGGGCTCAGCTCGTGTCGGCTCCTGGGTCGCGTCGCGATCCGTTTCGTCCCCTGCGTCGGGGATTGCACGGAGATCACGGGCGAGGATTGGGTCTGGTTTGTGCGTGGGTTCGTCGGCCGGCTCGTCACTCGTCTCGTCAACAGCCTCGCCGGCGGTCTCGGATACGGTGTCGGATACAGTTTCGGATACGGAGTAGGGCCCGGTGGCGGCGACGGCTACGGCTACGGTTACGGCTACGGTTTTGGGTTCGGGTTCGGGTTCGGCTGCGGTGTCGGTGGCGGCTGCGGGGTCGGTGTCGG
>JAUUZB010000829.1 GCA_030590185.1 Deltaproteobacteria bacterium | reverse complement strand
CTCCGCCCGGCGAGCCCCCATTGGGACTCCAGCCTCCCCCCCCATAGCTCAGCCTCCAGAGCCTGCCAACTGGCTGCGTGAACCACCGCAGGCCTGCTACGCCAGTGGCCGCGGGCGAGATGGTGATTTTTCGGGCATCCGTCGCCATGGATCGCCGATAATGGGGCGTGCCGATCCGTACGGGCCACGGGTCGGGTCAGTTGACGCTGATCCCGGCCGCCGACCAACTGCGCAGGGATCTGCCCCGCAGCCTGCGGCCGTTGCGCTACGACGTGGCCGATGTCGACGCGGTCATGGCCAGCCACGGGGTGGGGGATGCCCGTCTGCTCCTGCGGGCCGCCGCAACCTTGAGCCCCGCCGACCTGGTGATCAACCGCTCGGAGCTCGAGGCCGCAGCCGCCTATCTGTTGAGCCCCGCTCGCCAGCAACTCGGCGCGGATTCGCACCCGGAGCTGCGCGGCTATCGCTGGCGTCCCGAGGACCTGGACGCGGCAATGATGCGCTTCGGCCTCGGCGACGCGCGAACGCTCTTGAGGGCGGCGATCGCCATCGACGACGGCGATCGCTTCATCCATCTCGAGGAGCTGCTGCGCGCCGGCGCTGAGCTGGGGCAGCGGGCCGCGGCCGGCTACCGTTTCTCGCCCTCGGTGCTCGCCGACGTCATGCGCGGGGCCGGCATTGCCTCTGAGACCGCCCTGTTGGCCGAGGCCCGGCGGCACGACCGCAACCACGATCGAATCCTGTCGCGGGATGAGCTCGGGGCGGCGGCGCGGGTCGTCAAGAACATCGTCTCGCCCCACGACATCACCACGATCACCGAGCGGATCGAGGCGCTGCGCAACCACCCGGACGTGGAGGTGACCGAGATCGGACGGGTCGGTGACCAACCGGTCTACGCCCTGCGCTTCGCCCCCATCGACCCGCCGCCCCGCCTGCGGGCCCTGGTCACCGCCGGGGTTCACGGCAATGAGCCCTGCGGTCCAGGCGCCGCCATGCTGTTGGTCGAGCAGCTCTTGGAGCACCCGGAGCTCCGTCGCGGGGTAGCGCTCACCGTCGTGCCGCTGATCAACCCGCGCGGCATGGCCGGGGATACCCGGCGCAACCCGGACAACATCGACCTGAACCGCGCCTTTGATGGCCGCCCGGGCGGCCCGGCGGAAGTTCAGCCGATCGAGAAGCTGCTCGCCTCCGAAGCTCCCGACCTGGTCCTCGACCTGCACAGCGGCCACGCCGATCGCAACGGCTTCTGGATCCTGCAGGCCGGCGCGAGCGATCTGTTGCCGCCAGCGGTCGACCGCTTTGGCGAGCGTTGGCCGTTGCTCCAGGGCAACACCGAGCCCTACGATCTCACCCAACCGGGGCTCGGCACGAGCGACAACCCGAGCACCCTCAAGGGGCTCGCCCACGTCCTCGGCGCGCGTTGGTCAGCGACCCTCGAGGCCCCCGGCTCGGTCAGCTATCTGGACCAGGTGCTCGGCGAGAACGAGTTGGTGCATGAGATCTTGGTCGAGGCAAAGCTGCGGACCCGCGGGGTCGCATAGGGGCTGGTTTTCCCCGGGGCGGGTGGCACTCCGATTTTGCCCCAGCTCCCGTGACCTAAGGACTCCCCTGGTCTACGATAGCCGGCGTCATGAGCCTCTTGAAGCTGGACAATCTGCTCGATGCCGCTCATCGGATGGAGCTGGACGTCTTCACCGAATTCCACCAGGAGGCGGTCCTGGTGATCGAGGTGGAGGAGGGGCCCAAGGGGGAGATCAACTTCCAACCCCGCATGCATCGGCCCGAGACCCAAACGGTCTTGCTCGTCGACCCCGACACCGAGGCCCTCGATCAGCTCGAGGAGGTCTTTACCAGTGAGTTTGAGGTGGTGCGGGCCAGTGACGGCAAGGCGGCCCTGTCCGCGGCCCACAAGTACCAGCCCGCCGCGGTGATCACCGTCCAGGGGACGACCGGCATGACTGGGGTCGAGCTGTTGGCCGACCTCGAGGAGCGCTTGCCAACCTCCCTGCGGGTACTGGTGACCGCGCGCTCCGATTACGATCTCTTGGTCGATGCGATCAACCAGGCGAAGATCCACCACTACGTTGAGAAGCCCCTCAACCCGACGCAACTCAAGGCCGCGGTCGACGCCTTGATTCGCGCGCAAGCCAAACGTCGCGGCGGTCGCGTGCCCACGCCCGGCATCGGTGACTTTCGTATCGCTCCCTTGATCAAGCTCAAGGAATACCTCTGGGTCGACAAGCAGGTCTGCCTCGGCCGCCAGAAGGAAAACGACCTGGTCATCGCCGACCCGTCGGTCTCGAAGCGACACGCCCACTTCATCGTTTCGGACGATCGGGTGTGGGTCAGCGACCTCGGGTCGAGCAACGGCACCAAGCTCAACGCCGTGGCGCTCGCGGCGCGGCGGCCCGCACGGCTCTACTGCGGCGACGAGCTGCGCTTCGGTCGGGTGTGGATGACCTACCGCACGCCCGAGGGCATGTACGAGTACCTCGAGACCGTGCGCAAGAAGTGAGTCGGCTGGCCCTGGCCCCGATCCCCGGATCCCAGGCGTGCTGAATGCCGCGCTGCTCATTGCCCTGACCGCGGCCGCGGTGTTGGCTGGCCTCTACGCCTGGGCTTGGGATCCGCTCCGGCGGTGGGTGCGGGCCCGGGGGTTCACGGTCGTTGCCCGGCGACTCGGCGCCGAGTTGGCGCCGGCCGGAGAGGGCTATTCCAGCGGTGGTTTCCTGCCCACCCTGGTGGCGGTGTACGGGGCCCACGGCCGCTTGCGGAACGTGCTGACCTGGGAGCGGCCAGTCGAGGGCCGGCCAGGGGAGAGGGTGCACTTTCTGGAATATCGGTTCTCCCTGACCGGGCGTTGGGCCTGGTGGCGGCGAAGGGAGAGCGCCCTGGTGGTCGCGCTCGAGCTCGGCCAGCCATTGCCATTGATGACCATCAAGCGCGCCGGGCGCCGGACGAAGCCGGGCAAGACCGAGTTCAAAGCCGAGGCGGAACGGCTGGTGGTGCAGGTGGTGGATCAGGTGGTCGAGGTTTGGTCGACCGAGAGGTCCTCCAAGCGCGCTCGGCGCCTCGTGACCCCGGAGCTCCGGCGACTCCTCGACCATGACGCCAAGTGGGATGTGCGCGCCGCGGCCGATTGGTTGGTGGTGTTGCACCACGCGCCCGTCCGTGTTTGGCGTGTCGGGGAGATCGAGGGCCACCTGCGGGGGGCGCTCGCGCTGAGGGATGCGCTGGGGTAGGGCGTGAAGCGCAACCCGTGGCCTAGATGCCGCTCACCGCCATCTCCGCGATTCGCAGGGTTGGCGCCCCGAGCGCGCCGCGCATATCGAGGTCGGAGCCGATGGCATCGATGCCCTGGAGCATCTGGAGGAAATCACCGGCGATGGTGACCTCCTGAACCGGGTGCACGACCTCGCCGTGCTCGAGCCACAGCCCGTTGGCG
>JAUUZB010000266.1 GCA_030590185.1 Deltaproteobacteria bacterium | reverse complement strand
CGGTGATCACTTCACCGAGACCCTCACCACCCTGGCGGTGCGTGGTCTGGTCGACGCCCACGAGGACGGCCGGATCGCAGTGCGTGATCGCCCCGCCCTCGAGGTCCTCGCCTCCCTGCTCGACAGCTTCGTCGAGGCCTATTGGGTCACCACCCGCACCCTGGCTGACCTGCACGGATTCCCGTTGTGGGAGCGGGAGCTGCGCCTGCGGGCCCTGGATCGCTGCCGACGGGCCTTCCTCGAGGGTGAGATCCGCCGGCCCGAGGCGGCCAACAACGCCCTGGTCAAATCGGCCCTGGGTTGGCTCAAGAATACTGACGTGATCGAGACCTTCCCGGCCGGCAAGCGCAAGGACGTGCGCCTGACCGCCGAGTATTCCGACCCGGCGGCGCTCCAGCGCCTGATCGACGATATCGGTCGGTATCTTTGAGAGCAGTAGCCGCGGGCGCTAGGGCCGCCGCGGGCGCGGCCCGGCCGTCTACCGGATGTGGCGGATCGGCGTGGCCGCCATGTCCTGGATGACGCGCAGGACGTTCGACAGCGCATCCATGAACTGCTTGAGCTGGTTCTGCTGGAACTGCAGCGACTGGATGGCGGTCTGCATCTGCGGGATCTTGAACTCCTCCCGCGACTGCTGGAGTCGGTTGTCGTGGTCGGCCTTGATCTGGTCCTTGGTCGATTTGACCTTCTTCTCGAGCGCATCGCCTGAGAGCCCGGGATTCTCGGCCATCACCTTCTCTTCGACGCCGACGTAGATCGATTTGCTGTCCTTGGCGGCCTCCATCGCCTCGCTCGCGGCCAGCTCCTTCATCTTGAGCTTGACCTTCTCGCGCTGCCGCTCGGCGAGCTTGAGCAACACCAGACAGACGATCATCTCGATCGGCAGGTTGGAATTGATCAACGCGACGATCTCCGAGTAGTTGCGCTCGGCGAAGTCCTGGTAGTCCCGCCGCGAATCCTCGAGGCCCTTGATGGCGTTCTTGACCGACTCGGGCAGATTTCCGTCGAGCTTGGCCGCGGTGGCGCCGGTGGCCAGGGCGTCGTTGCCGAGGGCCTTGACCGAGTCGAGCATGGCCGCGCTGTTCCCCGCCGCGGCGGCGTTGGCGAGGCCGGCGATCACTGGATCGGTGTTGGTGGTCAGGCCGGCGAGGGCGCCGGTGATCTGCCCTTGCATCTCGTGCAGGCGCTCGCCGTGCTCAGCGACCACGTCGTCGAGGCTGATGCGCTGATCCCGCGGCAGATCCTTGTTGCGGGTCTTGACCTCCTTCATCACCTCGCGCTTGGCGTCGACGGAGAGCCCCTCGAAGTCCCCCTTGAGGAAGCAGGTGATGTCGGCCAGGCTGCCGGATTTCTTCATCTCGGCGAGCTGCCCGCGGAGCTGCGTGGCGGTCGCTTCGATCGCCAGGCGGCTCATGGCCAAATCTCGTTTGGCGGGGTCCGGGTCGTTCTTGAGCTGATCGAGCTCGGTCTTCTCGGCCGCGGTAAGGGCTGGGAAGGCGTCGAGGCTGGCCGCGATCTTCTGCAGGCCCGGATCAACGTTGTTGGCGACGCCGGTCGCACTGCCAGAGCCAGTCACGACGCCGGCGCCGGTCTCGCTAGCCGCGAGGGCCGCGTTGGCCCGATCGCGCAGGGTGGCCGAGAGGTTGACCCCCTGGGCATCGTGGGTGTGGTCGACGCCGCTGGCCAGGAAGTTGTCGAGGCCTGCCACGTAATCGGCCGCGAGACCAAAGCGCTTGGCCTCTTCGAGCTTGACCACGTCCTCCGGCTTGAGCAGCAGCGCCACATCGACGTTCTGGCCGCGCAGCTGATCAACGTGCTGGTTGAGGGCGGCCACCGCCTTGGTGACGTGGGTGTTCTTGGCGTCCGAAGCCTGCTCGGCGAGGGCGCCCTTGAGCGCCTCCATGTTCATGCTGTGGACGCGAACGTGGTCTTGGCTCGGGGCTACCGCTGCGACGGGCATAGTCTATTCCTCCAACCACTCGGGCCCGGGTGCCGGGCGCCACTTCATCGATCCGGGCCCACCGACGGCGGGTTCGGCCTCAAACTGCATATCAGACGACTACACCGATGTCACCCGCGGTGGCTATCGAGCTGCTAGCGCGTGGCCAACTGGGGGTATCGACCGCGCCGGGCGCTCTACTCTTCTTCTTCGGGCAGGGCGCAGGAGGCCGGCACGGCGCTGAGATCACCGCTGTCGACGTACTCCTGGGCCTTGGCGATGTAGGCCTCGATGGCGACCTCGCAGACCAGAATACACGCCTCAGAGCCCTCGGCGGTCTCGGTGGTCTCCGTGGTGTCGTCGGTGTCCGCCTCCACCCAGCAGGAGCCGGTCTCGCCGTAGGGCTCGTTGTCTTGCTCGTAGAAGGTGGTCCACCCGATGTCCGCCGCGCCGAGGGCGACGTCACAGTCGATCATGTTGGCGCAGGCTTCGGCCTGATCACTACCGCCACAAGCCGTGAGGCCGAGAGCGAAAGTTGCCACGATGGTTGCGACGTAGTTCATGGCTTTCTCCAGTCTTGCCAGGGGAACTCAAGAAGCATTACCCCAAACGTTCGCGTTCCTCTAGGCCCGCGGCCTACTTCTTCTTGGCGTCCGGGAAGGCGTTCCAGATGCGGCGGGTGAAGAAGATGCCAATCACGGTGAACGGGATCAGGAAGATCGGCCAGAGGTCCCAACCATAGGTTGGGATGATGTAGCCCAGGGCGATCGACTGCACCCCGGTGCCGAGGTAGACAAAGCCATCGATCACCCCGGCGGTGGTGGCCGCCGCCTTCTTGCCGCCGAAGTCCATGGAGGCGGTCCCGGAGAGCATGCCGTGGACCCCGATCACGCACATCGACATGAAGAAGGAGAGAAAGCCCACCACCGCGTACCACTCGAAATGCACGGCCATGATCATGATCACGAAACCGACGAACATGCCGGCGTACATGAAGAAGGCCGACGGTCCACGCCTCGATTGGAACAGCTTGTCCGAGAGGAAGCCGCCGAAGAAGCCGCCGGAGATGCCGGCGACCATCAAGATCAGCCCCCAGTTCTTGAAGAAGATGTCGGTGGTGATGACCTCGATGTCCTTGGCGTACAGGAGGCCCCAATGCATGATGCCGTTGCGCAGCACGCCGGAGCAGAACTCGATGGCCACCATGGTTAGAATGACCGGGTGGGTGAGCAGGCGCTTGTAGAGATCGAGGACGCCCTCCTTGGTGTCCTCGGTGTCATCCGCACCCGCGTCGCCGGTGTTGAAGTCCGCGTAGCCTGCGTCGCCGGGGGTGTCCTTGACCAGGAAGAAGTCGATCACCACCCAGACGGCGAGCACGATCGCCGGGACGAAGAAGGCCCACCAGGTGGCGCTGGAGCCGTCGTCGAGCTTGACGAGATCGAGGATGCGGCCGGTGAAGTCAAAGGCGAGGAAGATGCCGAGCGAGATCAGCGTGCCGAAGATGCCGCCGAAGACCCCCCGTTCCCGGATGTGGAACCAGGCGGCGTTGACCTTGACGATGGAGACCGCCCCGAAGCTCTGGAAGTACATGTTGACGCCGTAGATGAGCACGAAGGGCATAAACAGGCCGGTCTGCCCGGTCGGATCATTGAGGGCGATATAGGCGAAGTACCCCAGGGCCAGGTTGCAGACCGACGAGCCCGCCGCGCCGATGAGCATCGTCGTCTTGCCACCGATCCGATCGGTGAGGGGGCCGTTGACCAGAAAGGAGAGCCCGTAGACCACCGCGCCCACCGCGAAGATGGTGCCGAAGTCCTCCTTCGACATGAGGTCGTCGCCAAAGGCGTTCTTGGCCTTGGTCAGGTTGTAGCGGCCCATGTAGAGGCTGGCGTAGGTCAGCCCGAGGGGCAGCCAGTTAAAATAGGAGCGGACCCGGAAGGCCATCTCATGGCCCACCGGATTGTTGCGGAAGTAGATGAAGGAGACGATGCCGATGGCGATCGCCGGCAACAGGATGGTGAACCAGGTAGGACTCACGACGTAGAGCCACGACTCCAGCGCAATGGCGACGACGAGGATGATTGGAACAAGCAGACGATTGAACATCAGATCTCACCCTGTGGTGGACGCTCGCAGGCACGGGCTCGGTTGTCAGGGGGCCCGGCTCGGCACCAGCACCGGGCCCATCCATACCCCAGGGGGATTACCGAATCCAACCAGGTCGAACCCGGGGCCACGGCAATCGCATTCTAGCCGCTCGCCTCGCTAGAATGGGATCGCCGTGAGCCCGGGGCCTGGAGCGCCGGTCAGCTCGGACGTCGAAGGAGATCGATCAACCTTCGGAATCAGGCCGGCTGCGCCGTTTGCGCGGCCCGAGGGCCTCTTCGACGCTCGGCAGCTCCTGCTCTTGCTCGCTCGGCGCCTCGGGCCAGCCGTCCCGGGTGCGTCGCGCCAAGTCCGCCATCATGCTTGCCAACGCCCAGGCCAGCACCTGTGGCACGGAGATGTCGATCTCGATGCTGCACTTGATGTTGCCGTCGGCGGGGCGGTCCTCGAGGCGGCCGATCGGCTCATCGCTTGCCGCATCCTTGAGCTCCGCCAGGAACAACTTCGGGGTCGACTGCTTCTCCTCGAGCCGGAAGAGCGGCTCGTCGCGGGCATCGAGGATGGTGGCGCTGATCTTGGGCTTCTTGCCCGGCTCGATCTCCTCGGTCGATCCCGGGGTGTCGAGCTGCAGAGTACCGACGGTGACGCCGTCCACGCCGCGCACCCGCGCCCGCTGCGGTCCGCGCCGCGGCACCAGGGTGTCGGCGTAACCGAGGATCGTACCCTCGAGGTCGCGGAACTCGAAGAAGGTATGCTCCTTGTGGTACCGAGTCTCGGCGGAGGCGACGATCTCGCCGCCCCAACGAACGCTCAGGGTCACCGGGCTGCGGTCCCACGAACAGATGAGATCGAAGCTGTGCAGCCGCTCGCTCTGCTCGAGCAGGTCCCGGAGGTGGCCCATGCCGAGGCGCTCCCCCGGCGCCTTGCGGTACCAGCAGCGCAGCTCGGCGGCGAGCTCCCGGTCGAGGCTGGTGTCGGGATCCTTGAGCCGGCCCCACTTGATTGAATCCTCGTCGAGGCCGTGGCGCATGCGTTCGACGTCCATGGCCAGCAGCCGATCGAGCACCGCCAGGATCCGCTTGCGCAGCCGGTCGCGGGGATCCTTGCGGATCCCGGCCATGCTCGCCTCATCGGTGATCAGCAGGGTGGCGCCAAAATCGTACCCGATCTCATCCTTGTAGAGCTTGGAGGGGACGAGCTGCGCCGCGCCAAAGGCCTGGGCGCCCAGGAACTGGGCTGCGGTGGTCGGGTTGCCGAAGGCCAGCGCGCCGGTGGGGCCGCCCTGGGGATCGTTGCCAAAACGGAGGGCCCCCTTGACCGGCATCTTGTCTTCGGCGCCACCAAAGGCCGTGGCACCCGTGGGACCGCCGTCCGGTCGATTGCCCACCAACAGGGCACCGCGCAGGGGCAGCCCGTCGTCCGCGCCCCCGATGGAGGCCGCGCCGGTCGGCTTGCCCTCGGACTCCTGGCCAAAGGCCTGCACGCCCCTCAACGGCGTCTCGTCGTCGCCGGAGCCGAAGGCGCTGGCACCGCTGGTGCGGCCGCGACCATCTTGGCCAAAGGCCTGGGCGCCGAGCAGGGGCTCGGGCTTCTTGCGGTTCTTTTTGCGCTGAACGGCCACGCCGGGAGCATACGTCGCGGTTGCTCCTGTTGGCAAAGGGAGGGCTAGGAGATCGGATCGGCTCCCTTTGCGGCAGCGGCGGAACGGGTTCCTTCCACCGCGGCTTTCAGGTTCTTGGTCATCTGCTCGACCGTAGCCGGGAGCAAGCGCGGCAGGACGAATCGGTCAGCAAGCCAGCCGAGCAAACCCTTGGGTGTGATCTCCTCCTCCAGCACGAACTGCGTGCCAAACCCTGAGGGCGCGAGCCGGTAGTCCAGCTTCACGGTCACCTTTGGACCCTTGGCCTCGAGGGCGATCTGCTTGGGCTTGTCGATGCTCAGGACGGTGACGTTGTAGACAAAGGTCCGGTCGCCCTCCCGTTTCTTGAGGTCGAAGGTATCTCCTGGGCCGAGGTCCTCATTCGGCACGTCCATCTCGATGATGTCGGTCCGCCACCTGCAGAGCTTGTCGGGATCGACGATGAACTCCCAGACCTTGTGCGGAGGCGGGGAAAGCTTCACCTCCATGATGCTCTTTGCCATGAACGCTCGCTCCTGCTGGTTGATGGCCTCGCGAAAACTCAGATGAACGCCAAGCGCCGTAGTGGCCGGTCGGGGGACCTATCACAAGGGCACGAGAGCCGTAACTGGTCGGCCCATCTTTTGGGTGACGGGCCCCGTGT
>JAUUZB010000695.1 GCA_030590185.1 Deltaproteobacteria bacterium | reverse complement strand
GACCGATCCAGCCGGCGAGTCGTGGACGGCCGACGGGCCGGTTCCTGAGCCGAGGCCTTCAGCAGCAGACGAGTCGACCGAGACGGATATCGCCGCCGCGTCCCCTGGGCCCCGGGCCGGGAAAGTCGCAAGCGTTTCGGGGTCGGCGGCGGGCGGGCGGGCAGATCCGGGAGCACCGGCAGGCGTAGACTCCCACGCGGTTCTGGACCCGGATGCCGACGCGGGTGCGCACACGGACCCAGACGCAGATTCAGATGCCGCCTCGGTCGCGGACCCGGCCTCACTCTCAAACTCAAACTCAGACGCTGGCTCGGCCGCGGACCCGGACCCGGCCGCGGCCGCTGACGCCGACGCCGACGCAGACGCAGACGCAGAGGCAAACGCAGAAGCCGACGCAGAAGCAAACGCAGAAGCAGACGCAGAAGCAGACGCAGAAGCGAACGCAGAAGCAGACGCAGAAGCCGACGCAGACGCAGACGCAGAAGCGACCCAGCCGGAGGTCCGCGCCCGGGAGTTTCAGGCGGTCACCGAGCCCAATCTGAGCTCCGCCGCCCGTCGTTCATCTCACCCGACCAGCCTCGATCGCATCCGCACCGCCGCCTTTGTGATCGGCGCCCTGGCCCTGACGGTGATCGCCGTGGCGCTGGTGACCGGCGGGCTCGGGGGCGAGGATGCAACCACGCCCACCTCGCCGGATGGTGCCGCATCACCGGCACCCACCCTGTCCCAAATCGAGCAACGCGCTGCCGTCAAGCGGGAGGGCCGGGAGATCCGGCGTGTCATCAGCGAGGCGATGCGCCGCAAGGGCCTCCTCAAGGGCGACCTGCCGGCCCTGGACGACTTGCGCCGGGAGGTGAGGGCGGCGCTCGACGCACTCGACCTCGAGCTGGCGCGGGCTCGGGCCAAGGCCGCGACCGGGCTGATCCAACAGCTCCGCATCGATGACGCCTTTGTGGCCGCCAAGCTCGCGCGCCTCGAAGCTCGCAGCCAGCGCCTGCCCGCTGCCAAGCGGCGCAGCCTCGGTTCCATCTTGGAGGAGGTGCGCGAGCAGCGCGCGGCCAAGTCATCCGACAAGGCCAACGCGGCGCTCAACCGCGGCTTTGCCCTGTGCGAAACCCGCCGGCTGGCTGCCAAAAAGGGCGACCTCGAGCAGCTGTTTGAGGATCAGCAAGAGGAGGAGGCTGATCGAGACGGCGGCGGGCGAGTGACCGGCAAGGGCGGCCTCGAGGATCTCTTCGAGGCCGACGTCGACGACGGGCCGGGCAAGAAGGAGTCGAGGAAACCGAAGAAGCAGAAGAAGCGGCCGCCGGCCCCTGCGGATCAGCTCGACGCCTTATTCGAGTAGATTGATCTCACACGTCCGGATAACACAGTGCGTGATGAGCGCGGGCTTTTCCCTTTACAGGGCCGTTCTCGCTCCTCTACGCTCCGCTCGTCCCGGTTGTCAGTCGGGCCCGAATATTGAATGAAGGAGACGTCAATGCGCTCTTCCCGCTTCGCTCGCCTTGGGATCCTCGCCCTCGCGGTGACGACCAGCCGCTGCCAATGTGCCGAGGAACTGACCTCCACCGTGCCGGACCTGCCCCAGGCCGACCTCTGCGTCATCGCCAGCCCAGGGGCGACCGAGGTCTGCTACAGCGATGTGCAGGCCGATTGCGAGGAGACACCCTGCCAGCCAGCCGTGGGCGTGGCGTTGCCGAACTTTGGGCCGAGCGAGACCGTCACCGTCGAGGTCGTGGTCAAGAGCGTCGGGGACGCCGCCCTCGAGGTCTACGCGCCCCAGAAGCACAACGGGGTCGACGCCCCCGGGGTCTTTGTCGAGCAGGACCCCGAGGATCCGGACACCCTGATCGCCACCCTGCAGCCGGGCGAGAGCTACAGCTTCTTCGTCGACGCCGGTACCAGCGCCTGCGGCGGTCACGGCGCCAGTTATAGCTTCTTCACCAACGACGCCGAGTACCCGTCGGGCGCCAGCTTCGCCGGTGTGCCCGAGACCCCGGATGATCCGATCCAGGTTGACCTGTTCGGTACCATGACCGGCACACCCCAGATCGATCTCTGCGTGATCCCGAGCCCTGATGCCGCGGAGCTCTGCTATGAGGTGGTCAAGGCAGCGAACCAGGCTGAGCTGTGCGCCGGTGACGGTGAGTGCCTGCTTCCCACCTTAGCGGTCGACCTCGGCAATCTCCCGGTCGCGGATGGCGGGTCGACCCAGGTGGTGATCCGCAGCGTGGGTGAGGCGCCGGTGGATATCTACGCCCCGAGCGAGGACTACGTGGTCGACGTGGCCAACCGTTTCCGGGTCGAGGGCAGCTACGTGCCGAACGAGCTGGTGGCCACCCTGGCGCCAGGGGAGGAGCACGTCTTCACGGTCACCGCCAGCGGCGGCCTGTGCGGCTCCCACAATGCCCGCTTCCGCTTCTTCTCCACCGACTCCCGCTGCCTCGAGGGGGAGCCGGGTGACGACTTTGATCCGGGCCAACCGGACGACCCGATCGTCGTCGACTTCGCCGCCAACATGAGCGGCGCCTGCATGTGCCCCTCGAGCGAAACCGAGCTGAACTTTGGCACCGTCAACCTCGGCGACACCAAGGTGATGCGCTTCACCTACTCCTCCTGCGGGGACTTCCCCCTCGACGTGACCAGCGCGCAGATCACCAACAGCGGCGGCGGGGTGTTCGCCGAAGAGGCCTGGTTGCCGTTGCCACCGTTCACCATGCAAGCCGGGGAGGTCGCCCACGTCGATCTCAGCTACACGCCGCAGTTCATTTCCCCCACCGGCGCGGCGGATGCCGGGATCCTCACCGTGCTCAGCAACAACGCCAGCGGCGATCAATACACGGTCTATCTGGTCGGCCACGCCACCGAGGCCCCCCGCTGCGACCTGGTCGCGGTGCCCGCGGTGACTGATTTTGGCATCGTCACCAGCTCCTCCACCCGGCAGGTCCGGTTGATCAACGACGGGGAGATCGTCTGCAATTTGTACGACATCGCCCACGTCTCCGGCTCGACCGACTTTTCCCTCGCCGGCGGCCCGGCCCTGCCGATCAGTTTGCAACCCGGGGACAGCGAGTTCGTGCAGATCAGCTTCGCGCCGACCAACAACGGTGACCAGATGGCGACCTTCACCGCCACCGCCGACGACGCCAGCGCCCTGGTCTCCACCGTCGACTTCTCCGCCTTTGGCACCGACGAGGTGCCGGACGACACCAACTGCTTCATCCAGGTGGAACCGGATTTCGTGGACTTCGGCGACGTCAGCGTGGGCGACGCGATTCTCCAAAACATCACCATCAAGAACCTGGCCGATGGCATCTCCTTCCCCCTCTGCAACATCACCAGCGCCATACTCACCTCCGGGCAACCGGATTTCCACGGCGGTGACACCGGCATGATGTCCAGCTTCATCATCCCGCCCGGGGGCGAGACCACCGCCGCGATCTGGTTCGAGCCCCTGAGCGAAGGACAGAAAAACGGTGTCCTGGCCCTGCAGTCACCCGGCGGCAACCACGACATCCCGTTGTTCGGCAACGCCCTCGGCGCGCGCCTGTGCGTGGACGTTGACGCCGGCGGACCCACCGCCCCGGTTGAGTGCACCGCGAGCCAGCCCTGTACGACCGTCGTCTTTGGCGACGTGGTGCCCCCCACCGTCGCCAACCGGGACGTCGTCCTGTCGAGCTGCGGTGAAGGGGTGCTCGAGATCCGCGGCCTGAGCGTCGACCCGGCCGGCAGCGACACCTTTGCGATGCTCGCGCCGTCACCGGCGAGCCTGCCGGTACGTCTTGGCCCGGGGGAGTCGGTCACGGTGCAGCTGCGCTACAGCCCGGAGAACACCGACGGCGACTTCACGGGCATCGACGTGATCT
>JAUUZB010000947.1 GCA_030590185.1 Deltaproteobacteria bacterium | reverse complement strand
GGGCGGATGGAGACCAGCCCGAGGTCCGTGCCACCGCGCAGGGGCAGGGTGACGTCGAGGCGGCCGGTCTCGAGGCGACGCAGGGCGTCCACCGGCTTGAGCACCACCTTTGGGGTCACGACACGGCCAGCGACCCGCGCGGTTCGGAAGGGGGCGGCCTCGCGGTTGGCTTGGGTCCGCGCTAGCTGGGCGCCAGTGAGTTGGGTGCTGGTCCGGCGGTGGTGCTCCGCGGAGCGGGATTCGCTCGGCGCCACGTCACGGGTCGTGGTGGCCGGGGTCGTGCGCCGGGTTGGGCTGGTGCGGCGCTGCGTCGCGCCGGTCGTGCGGGGGGTGTTTGCCGGGGATGCTGGGGATGCCGGGGTAGGCGGGGCCATCGGATCCAGGGGCCGGCCGACCTGACTGGCGGTCGGCGGGAGTTTGGTCGGACCGTTTCCCATGACGTTATCCTCTGGCGCCGGACGCACAGCGCCGAGGTTCATTATCGGCATTCTCTCGGATCGGTTGCGTGGGATCCCCTATCTTTCGTCAGCCTACACCGAAACCCACCCTCGTGGCTTGCCCCTGCCGCGGGCGGTGTGAAACCCTCTGACGCGATGCAACAAGTACAACTCCGCCGGATCAAGCGTCTACTCGCGGGTCATCCCTGGGTTTTTTCGAATGAGGTCGCGGGCTCGGTCAAGGGGATGGAGCCCGGGTCCCTGGTGGAGGTCTGCGACCTCCGGGGCAACTTCCTCGCCGTGGGCTACGTCAATCCCCACAGCCTGATCGCGGTGCGGGTGTTGACCCGGGAGCGGGAGACCATCGACCGGGCATTCATCGATCGCCGGCTGCGCGCCGCGCTCGCCTACCGGGAGCGGTTCGCCCCGGGCCGGGACGGCTACCGCCTGGTCTACAGCGAAGGGGATGGCCTGCCCGGCTTGATCGTCGACCGCTACGGCGACTGCCTGGTGGTCCAGGTTTCCACCGCGGGCATGGAGCAGCTCACCGAGCTCGTCCTCGAGGCGCTCGAGGCGCTCGTGCAGCCGCGGGTCATCGTGCTGCGCAACGACACCCAGATCCGACAGCTCGAGGGCCTCGGGAGCTTCAAGGGGGTCGTGCGCGGGGAGCTCGATCCCCTGCCGGTGATCACCGAGGGCCGCGTGCGGCTCGAGATCGATCCCTTGGTCGGACAAAAGACCGGCTTCTTCCTCGACCAGCGCGACAACCGTTTGATGCTGGCGAGTCTGGCAGGAACCGGGCGCGGCCTCGATCTGTTTTGCTATTCCGGCGCCTGGGCGCTGCAGGCCGCCGCCGCCGGCGCTGAGGTGACCGCGGTGGATGGATCGTCGCGGGCCTTGAGTACGGCCCGGGCCAACGCCGAGCGCAACCAGCTCAGCGAGCCTTTGACCTGGGTCGAGTCGGACGTCTTCGATTTTTTGGCCCAACAGCGGGACTCGGGTGAGCGCTACGACTTCGCGGTGGTCGATCCGCCGGCCTTCGTCAAGAACAAGAAGAAGATCAAGGAGGCGCTGCACGCCTACGAGCAGCTCAACGCGGCGGTGCTACCCTTGATCGCGCCCGGTGGGATCGTGGCGACCTCGAGCTGCTCCTATCACCTCGACCGCGAAGCTATGCTCGAGATGCTGCGTCGGGCGGCGCGTACCAGTCGCCGGAGCCTGCGCCTGCTCGGGATCAGGGGTGCCGGTCCGGATCATCCGGTTCCATTGGCCATGCCAGAGGCGGCCTACTTGAAGTGCGCCTTTATCGAGGTGCGCTGAGCGGCGGGGGCCTCGCAGACGACGATGGTCGCTCCAAAGCCCGCCAGCGCTTGCAAAGGCCGCGGCAGCTGGCCCATGATTCCGACCGGAGGCCGTGGTGTCGGACGAGCCGAGTAAACAGGAACGCTATTTCACCGGGATGCCGATCGAGCAGGACCCGTCCAAGCCCCTGCCGGGCGAGGTCGACCCGGGCATGAAGACCAAGTTCATCATGATCGGCGTGGCAATCGGTCTGTTCAGCCTCGGCATCGTTCTCGGTCTGTTCGTCTCACCGGAGACACCAGCCGAGGCCGAGGAGCGCATCGTCGAGCTCGAGATCGATCTCGACCGTGCCCGCGAGCGGATCGCCAGCCTCAACCGCGCCTTGACCTACCAGGGCACCGCCGACGCCAACTCCAAGGGGTTGCTGAAAAACGCCGACCGCCGGCGTCATCAACGGGACGGCAAGCGGTATGCCGCGGCGCTGCGCAAGGCCAAGGCCCAATCGGCGGCCGAGCTGATCGAGTGGTTCGTGGCGCGCTGGAACAGCCTGCTGGACAAACCGCAAGATGGCGATCGCATCCAGCGACGCGCCCAGGTGCTCGCCCAGCTGATCGGCGGCATGGCCCTGAACCTCGACCCCGACGACTACGTGCCCTGGCAGGCGGAGTTCCTCAACGGCAAGTGGCTCGGTGACCTGCACTTCGACATGGACGGCGACGGCTTCCCCGCCAAACGCACCGCCGACAATCCCAAGGACGGTTTCGCCGACGTGTCGATCTGTCTGGTGGCGATGGCCTTGAACCAGGCGGTGCTCGACGCCCAGGTATTGGTACAGCCGCGCATGCGCTGCGACAGCCCCAATGCCAAGATCTCGGTGTTCCTCCAGGGCCGCACCCTCGACGGGGCCCTCGACGAGTTCGTGCGCGCGGTCCGGCGCGAGGGCTTCTTCGTCAACGACCGCATTTTTAAGGGCACCCGGCTGATCCTCATCGGGCCGAGAGCGCGCCGGAAATAGCCGGCGAAAGGACGGGCAGGATGGCAGACGCCAAGAGTGGAGTCCTCAGCCGTTCGATCACCTACAAGGGTGACCGGATCTCGGTGAAGAGCCTGGAGGGCGGCATCGCCAAGGTCCGCGGCCGCCAGGACGTTCAGGTCGGGGAGCTCAAGGCCCTGCGCGAGAAGAACGTCGCCATGCAGAAGTCGCTGGCCGGCGAAATTCGCAAGCTGCGCAAGTTCTCCGACTTTCTCTCCCAGAGTGAGATGAAGGGTGGCTTCCTCGCCAACCTCAAGGAGATCATCTCCTACATCCCGGGGCTGCGGCGCCTGGCGATCAGTCAGCGCAGCATCGAGGAGTTATTGCGCCAGCAGTACGAGATGAGCATGCG
>JAUUZB010000100.1 GCA_030590185.1 Deltaproteobacteria bacterium | reverse complement strand
TTACGCCCGAGGCCAACGGCTTCGCTTGGGAGAGCGCCCGCCTGCGGGCCTGGGACCTGGCCGGCGAGGAGGGGGGAGATTTGATCGACGGTCAACCATTGATCGACGTCGGCGACGTGGGCGCGGTGGCGGACGGCACGCCGCTGACCGTCCTGCGCGCTTCCCACGACGGCGGGCGGATCGCGGCGGTCACGACCGAGGGTGAAGAGGTCCGGGTGGAGTTGTTCAACGCGGCGGCCGGGGCCCTGGCGCCCCCCGCCGGGTTCATCTTCGCCTGCGACGCGGCCGGTTGCGGGGAGGCGGGCGAGGCCTGGACCCTGGCCCTGGATGGTGCCCTGCTGGTGCGCGGCGAAGGGGAGGGCGGGGTTCGCACCTACCTCCCGGTGACTCCGCCGGCCTCGGTCACGCCGAGTGCTGAGATGACCATCGCTGGCGCCGAGGGCACACCGCGTCCCTGGTCGCCGACCGGCGAGCGGGTTTGGGTGGGTTGGCAGGCTGGCGGCGCCGTTTCCCTGCGTCAGGTGGAATATACCCAAAATAGTCTACAAGATGCCGGCGACGTCTCGATGCCGAGGGCCCCGGTGGCGGTATTCGATGCCGGCGATCTCGTGGTCACCGCCGCCGACCACGGCTTGGTGGTGATCGAGCCGGCCTGCGTACCGTAGAATCAACTGCTGAAGTCGACTGGAATCTCGCGTACCCTGGGCCGACGGCACCAGGACGCCCAAACCTAAACCTCACCCCCCATGGGACCGTAACAAGAGGGAGGCGTTCCTTGGATTAGTCCGTTGGCGTGCGGGGCAGGTTCGGAGCTCGAAGAAACGATGCAAGGATTACCGACCCTGTTGCAGCTCCTGCGCCTGCTCGATCGTCCCGACCTGGACGAGATTGCCCTGCAAATCGGCCGCGCGGCGTATGCCAAGATCGACGGTGCATTTCGGCCGGTGGCCCGAGCGGTGTTCAGCGAAGATCAGATCGTCAACCTGTTCGTAGGCACTCCCCTCGCCCAGATCGTCACGCGAAGCGCTGGCCGGGCAGAGGAAACCCTCAGCCTCGACGGTCGCGAATACCTCGTGACCATAGCGCGCTCCAGCGACAAGCTGCAGGTTCGCATCGTCGAGCGAGCGCCCGTCCCCGGGTCGATTTCCTTGCCGTCTATCGAGCCTGCACCTGCGGTAGCAGACCGACGAATTCCAGCTGCCAAGCAGCCGGTGGCGGTGCCCGTGCACGTACCTGTTCCGAGAGCCGCGGAGCGACCGCGGACGTCTCGGATCGTCGCTGCCCTGCCCACCGTCAGTCGGGATGGCGATCCGAGCCCCTACCTCGCCGAAACCATCGCCGCGGCGCGGGCCCGCAACGCCTCCGATGTCCACATCATCGCCGGCCGCGCCACCTGTTTTCGTCTGGTGGGTAAGCTCAAACCCCAGGGCGATCCGCTTGCCCCGGAGCGGGTCGAGGAGATCCTGCTCGGTCTGCTCAACAGCACCCAACGTGAGCGTTTCGATGACGTCGGTTACACCGACTTCGCGGTTGAGATCCCTGGTGCCGGTCGGGCGCGGGTCAACGTCTCTCGGCAAGCCACCGGGCTCAAGGGCTGCTTCCGCTTGATCGCCAAAGAGGTGGCCTCTCTTGAGGTGCTGGGCTTGCCCCCCGAGCTCAACAAGGTAACCCGCTATCACCAAGGCCTGGCGATCATCTCGGGCCCGAGTGGCCACGGCAAAACCACGACCATGGCGGCCCTCGTCGACAGCATCAACGCCCACCGGGCGCAGCACATCATCACGGTGGAGGATCCGGTCGAGGTGATTCACCCGCCCAAGAAGGCGCTGATCTCCCAACGGGAGATCGGGGCCCACACCCGCAGCTTCGCCACCGCCCTCAAGGGCGCCCTTCGGCAGGATCCGGATGTCATCGTCATTGGCGAGTTGCGGGATGTCGAAACCGTCGAGGTGGCCTTGGGGGCGGCCGAGACCGGGCACTTGGTGCTCGCCACCATGAACACCCGCACGGCCACGACCACCATCGATCGCCTGATCAGCATGTTCCCGCCGGACAAACAGGAGCAGGTGCGCAACACCCTGGCCGGTGCCTTGATGATCGTGGTGAGCCAACGCCTCCTGCCCAACCTCAACGGCGATGGGATGGTCGCCGCCTCCGAGTTGATCACCGGCAGCGTGCCGTTGTGGAATTTGATCCGCGACAACAAGCTCCTGCAGCTCCCCAACCTCCAGGCCCGCGGTCGTTCAGCGGGGATGATCCAGCTCGACACGAGCCTCGCGGAGTTAATCGCCGCCGAAAAGATCAGCGAAGAGACGGCGATGCTGTACGCCGAAAACCCCAAGGAGCTGACCCAAACCCTCGCGGCGGCCAGGGCGCCCGAACCATCTTCGATTCCAGAACCAGCGGCGCGACCGGCCGCATCTGCCCTCGGCGGCCTGTTCAAGCGGGGGAGCTCATCGTGACCCAACTCGACAATCTGTTTGATGCCCTGCTCAGCCAAGACGGCTCTGATCTCCACATCTCGCCGGGCTACCCGCCGATGACCCGAGTTAGCGGCGACCTCTTGCCCCTCGCTGGTCAGCCGCGGTTGTCCGCGCCAGAGGTGGAGGTGATCCTCTACGAGATCTTATCGCCGCAACAGCTCGAAGATTTCGAGGCGTCCAGAGATCTCGACTTCGCCTATGACTTTGGCGACCGGGCGCGCTTTCGGGGCAACTACATGGCCAAGACCGCTGGCATCGGCGGTGTCTTTCGAAAGATCCCCACCGAGATCCTGACCCTCGAACAGTTGTCCCTGCCCGAGGCCGTGCGGGGTATCGCCGACCGACTCAATGGTTTGGTGCTGGTCACCGGCCCTACCGGCAGCGGCAAGAGCACGACCCTCGCGGCGATGATCGACCACATCAACAAGAGTCGCGAGGCACACATCCTGACCATCGAGGATCCGGTAGAGTTCGTTCACCGACCGCGCCAATGCCAGATTACCCACCGTGAGGTCGGTCGCGACGTGCCTTCTTTTCAACAGGCGATCCGCAGCGCCAACCGCGAGAACCCAGATGTGGTGTTGGTCGGGGAGCTCCGCGGCGCCGTGACCATGCGTGCGGCGTTGACCATGGCCAGCTCCGGGGTGCTGGTGTTTGGTACGGTGCACACCAACTCAGCCTCTGCCACCATCGACCGATTCATCAACGCCTTCCCGGCAGATGAGCAGCCCGCGGTGCGCACCATGCTCGCCGAGTGCCTCTCCGGCATCATCGCGCAACAGCTGCTCAAGAAGGTCGGCGGGGGCCGCGTGGCCGTGCAGGAAATCTTGATCGGCAATCGGGCGATCCAAACATCGATCAGAGATGGGCGTACGCCCATGATCGCTAGCCAAATCCAAGCCGGCATTCGCCAGGGCATGCAGACGATGGACGGGGCATTGGAGACGGTCGTTCGCGACGGTGTGGTCGCGCCCCTCGCGGCGCTGGACAAAGCGCTCGACAAGGAGACCTTCGCCAAGCTCGGACCGGTGGCCGAAGCGTTGAAGGAGGCAGCACAGACCGGGGACGGTTAACCCGGGCCCAGGGGATGTTCAGGCCGGCGTTTTTTGGTTACAACCAGGAGCGTGACAGTCGGAACTGACACCGTGCTCATCACCGGTGCGGCTTCGGGGATAGGGCGCAGGTTGGCCCTGGATTTTGCTGCGACGGGGACCCGGCACCTGATCTTGCTCGATCGCGACACCTCCGGGTTGGAGTCGCTGCGCGGCGAGTTGCTCGGGCCGGCGGGCCTCGAGGTGACCTCTCTGACCTGCGACGTCAGCTCCGCGGCGGAGGTCGCCGAGGCCGTTCGCGCGCTAGGGGATCCCCCGCCGCCCATCGACATCCTCGTGAACAGCGCCGGCGTCGTCTACACCGGCGCGTTTGAGAACATGAGCATGGAGGACTTCGAGCGGGTGGTTCAGGTCGACCTCCTGGGAAGCGTACGGGTCACCAAGGCGTTCTTGCCGCAGATCCGCAACAGCATCGTCAACATCGCCTCCCTAGCGGGATTGGTCGGTGCGCCGGGGGCATGCGCCTACTCGGCCGCCAAATTTGGGTTGGTGGGCTTCTCCCAGGCCCTGGCGACGGAGCTCCGCGGCCGGGTTCACGTCTGCGCGGTCTGCCCCTCCCTCGTCAAGACCGACATCGCCCAAAACGTGATGTTGAAGGCCGCCGATGACCGCGCCACCAAGGATGTAATGTCCGGCATCCTCGACCGCATCGGCTCGCCGCCGGAACGCGTTTCACGGGCTGTCATGACCGCCATCCGCAAGAAACGCGAGTTGGTATTGGTCAACGCCGATGCCCATTTTCTCTACTACCTGAACCGTCTGATGCCCGGCGCTAGCCGGCTTCTCACCGCGGCCCTCTACCGCCGGCTTCGCAAGAAGGGGGTCATCGCCGAATGAAGTCTCTATTCGACGGACTCGAGCAGCGGGAAATCAGTTTTGGGGGGTTTACCGGCAAGGCCCCCATGTTCTGCCGCAACGTGCACTTGATGGGGGCCGTGTTTTCAGCGGACCGTGCGGTCGTCTCGGGCATGCTGGACGGCACGGGGCTCCGGCCCCTGCGTCTGCCCCTCGGGCGGGCAGCCGTGGCCATCCATGCCATCGAGTATGGCGAAACCGATGTCGGTCCCTACAACGAGCTCGCCCTCTCGCTGCTCGTGAGACCCGGCCTACCTGTTGCCCCGGGGGCTCTGGCCCTCGTCACCAGTGACATCTTCAATCGGTTCCACGGTTATATTCAGGAGCTTCCGGTCACCACGGAGATCTCCGTCGAGGGTGGCCGGAGGGTGTTCAACTACCCGAAGTACCTCGCCGAGATCACCTTCCGCGAAACCGCCGACCATCGCATCTGCACGGTCCGGGATCCCGACTCCAAGGATCTGATCCTCGAGGTCGAGAGCATGAAGCTCCCCGGCAAGGGGCGATCGGGCCGTACCCTCAACCTGAACAGCTATCCCACCATCGATGGTGTCCCGAGCCGGGCGCTCACCCGCCTGCGGACCGCGGCGCACGGAACCTCACACGCGATCAATAATGTTTTTGTCCGGACCGGAGCCCATCCAAGGGCCGAGTCCTTTGCGGCGCTTCGCCTGGGCCGCTCGTGGCACTGCCTGTATGCCCCGCAGTGTGAGGCTGTGTTGTTCGGCCCTGAAAAACGGTGACCGTGTCGCGATGACCAAACCCGGACGGATCGCCATCGTCGGTGCGGGCATCGCTGGCCTGACGGCCGCCTACCTGCTGCGCAAGCGCCATGATGTCATGCTCTATGAGAAGACAGCCCGGGTCGGCGGGAACGCCTACACCATCAAGACCCGCGATGGCTCGAGCCTCGACATCGCCGTCGCGGCCTTCGGCAGGGCTGGCTACAGCCATTTCTACAGCCTGTTGGATGAATTGGGCGTTGAGACCGATCTATGCCCGAACTCCTACATGAGCTTTCATGATCTGGACTCGAAAAAGGGGCTCTATCTCACGCCCAGCTTCAAGGGCTCGCGCCTCCAGCACTACGAGCTTCTCAAGCCGGCGACCATACGCTCGATTCTGAATCTCTTCGTCGGCATGCACCAGGCGCAGCGCTTGGCCAACCGGGGCCGCCTCACCGGCCGCACCATGGGTCAGTGCATCGACCGGATCCCGCGCCTCTCGGGCGACACCCGGGTGATGCTGCTCTCGGCGCTCTGCCTGCTCTCATCGATGTCCTGCGACGAGGTGCTGGCGACCCCGGCGACGTTTTTCCTGGGCAAGCTCCGGGTGCACAACGACGTGTTGTCGCCGAGAGCCATCTACTCGGTCCGCGCCGTGACCGGCGGAACGGAGCAGTACATCGAGGCGCTCCGGGCGCCGCTGGCCGAGCGGATTGAGCTCAATGCCGACATTCGCCAGGTGACCCGGTCCCCCGACGGCGTGGATATCGATTTTGCCGACGGCCGGCGTGAGCGTTTTGACCATCTAGTGATGGCTTGTCCTGCGGATGTGGCGCTCGAGCTGTTGGCGGATCCCACCGCCGCAGAGCGGGAGCTTCTCGGCGTGTGGAGCTACAAGCCTGGCCCGGTCATCGTCCATCGCGATCACTCGAGCTTTCCGCCCCGAGCCCTGACCCAGGCCTATACGTTCCTCTACACGAACCGTGATGGACGGCTGAACATGTCGGTCAACGGGGCGCTCTGGCACGAGCCCCAGGCTCCGGACACCTGCGAGTACGTCTCGACCCAACACCCGAACTTCCCCATCCGCGACGACCGGGTTGAGTTCGAAACGACTCTCTTCACGCCGCGGTTCACCTTCGAGAGCTGTGCCACGACGGAGCGCCTGCCTGGCCTCAACGGCGTGCGGCGTACGTATTTCTGCGGCAGCTATTTCGGCTACGGGCTCCACAACGATGCCGTGAGGTCGGCGGTCCGGGTCGCGAATGAGCTCGGGGTGGATTGGAAGCCCAAGCCTGACCCCGGGCTGATGGAGAGTGGCTTCGGCCTGGTGCGTGACGTGGCGCGGGTTTATCGGCGCGGATAACGTCGCCGGCGAAGGGCCAACACCGCCAGCAATGGCAGCCAGACGAGCGGCGTGCCGCGACCACCGCTGCACAGGCAGCCGGCCGGCACCAGATGGACGGTGAAGACGTGCACCGCGGGCTCCGAGTCGAGCGCCCCATCATTGACGACCACCTCGATGATGACCTCCTCCGCGTTGCTGACCGCGGGCGGCAGGACCAGCGCCGTGTCGCCCTCCGGGACCAAGGCGACCAGGGGACCGATTAGCTGGGTGTAGGTGTAGGTCAGGGGGTCGTCGTCCGGGTCGACGGAGCCGCTGGCGTCTAGGACCAACGGGACGTTGCCGAGTCCCTCGCGGGGTCCGGTCAGGTCGGCAACCGGGGGGCGGTTGGCGTCACTGCATTGGCCGGTGGTCACGCTCTCCTCCCAGGCGCAGTGGGCGCCGGCGGCGCAGTCCTGGTCCCCGGCGCAGTCGAGGTCGCAGGCGGCGTCGCGACAGATCCCCGGTGCGCAGCTCTCCGGGCCGGACTCGAGGCAGGTGCCGGAGCCATCGCAGCGCCAGGCAATCAACTGGTTGAAACCATCGCAGATGAGCTCGTCGCAGACCGCCTCCGTGCCGTGGTTCGCGCAGCTACCGTCCCCCGCGCAGGTGCCGCTGAAACCACAACTCTCCGGCGCCTCGGCGGGGCAGTCATCGTGGGGGTCGAGCCCGGCGAGGATCGGGGCGCAGGTGCCGTCGGCCGCGGCGGTCAGCGCATGGTGGCAACCGAGGCAGGCGGCGTCGCAGTCGGGTGTGCAGCAGACCTCGTCGATGCAGGCCAAGGAGACGCACTGGCCGTCGTCGCTGCAGGGCTCGCCGAGGAGCCGTTGCCCGAGGCACACCCCGTCGACGCAGCGGGCCTCGCTGATGCAGTCGGCGTCGTTGGCACAGAGGCTGGCGCAGCGGATCCCGTCCCCGTCGCAATAGGCGAAGGCTCCGCAGTCACCAACCTCGCCGCGTACGCAGGCGCCGCCCTCGTCGCAGAGCGTGGCGGCTCTCAGGACGGGGCCGTCCACGGTCTCGTCGCAGCGCTGGGATGGGCCGCAGGGCGTACCGGCGGCTCGCGGGCTCCAACCGTAGGTCGAGCGCTCCGGGGCGCAGACCAGGCAGGCCTCCTCCGGGTGGGGCGTGGCTTCTGCCACGCAGTGGCCCTCGACCGCGCAGCGTTGCTCTTGGGGATCGCCGCAGGCACCCTGGCCATCGCACCTGAATCCGTCGCAGTCCGTGCCCCAGTCGGCGCAGCCCTGGCCGGCCGCGTACGGGGTGGGCAGGCAAGCGCCCGTTTGTGCATCGCAGGTGCCGTAGCTGCAGATGGTGGAGGCCGCGGAGCAGTCCACCGGCATGCCGAGGCAGAGCGGCGCCGCGGTGCAGCTGTCTGAATGGGTGCAGGGATCCTGGTCGTCGCACGTGTCACCGAGGAGCCGTGGGGTGCCCTCGCAGATACCGCCGGCGCAGAGGTCATCGTCGGTGCAGCCGTTGTGGTCGTCGCAGGCGCCGGTGGTGTCGGACCAGGCGAAGGGGCCGCCGCTCCCCTGCGGGTCGCAGATCCAACAGTCGTTCTCCGGGTGGGCTGCGCCCTCGAGCCAGCAGCTGTCGTCGATGAAGCAGCAGGTGCCGCAGCAGACCGGATCGGTCGACGGGGTCAGGGCGTTGATCTCAAAAGGCGATTGGCCGCAGGCGGCGGTGGAGAGCCAGAGCCCGATCAGCAGCCAGCGGCAACGGGCGTCGCGCCGCTGCGGGACGGCGATGGTGGTGGGTTGGGAACCGGTCATCGTCCTGACGCGGCGATTCTACGGCAACCGGTAACGAACCGTGATCTGAACGAAGTCGAGGGCCAGCTCAGGCTCGGCGGGGCCGTTTCCCCTGCCGGCATCGCCATGAACGAGCAGGCGGAGGCGACCGTCGAGGGGCAGGATGAGATCCTGCGCCTCGGCACTACTGGTGGAGGTCCAGGAGGCCGTGCCGATGCT